>NZ_JBHVGB010000073.1:0-26424 GCF_042801335.1 Nocardioides sp. NPDC057577
CTCTTTCCGGAGCGCCTTACCTCAACGCGCTATCGCACACCTCGGCTGTTCGCGCCGCTAGCGCACACCCACAACCCCGCCATGGAGGCGGGGAGGCCTGACAGGATGAACGCGTGACGATCTCGAGCTACGTACGTGACGGACTCACCTTCGACGTGGTCGACTCGGGTCCGGCTGACGGCGACCCCGTCGTGCTCCTGCACGGCTTTCCGGAGCGGGCGACCTGCTGGCGGGAGGTGTCGCCGATCCTGCACGAGGCGGGCTTCCGCACCATCGCCCCGGAGCAGCGCGGCTACTCGCCGGGCGCCCGGCCGCGTACCCGCCTCGGCTATGGCGCCGGCGAGCTCGTCGAGGACGTGGTGGCGCTCATCGACGAGCTCGGCGGGCCGGTGCACCTGGCCGGTCATGACTGGGGGAGTGCGGTCGGTTGGGGAGTGGCGGCGAAGCGACCCGACCTGGTCCGGAGCTGGACCGCGATGTCGGTGCCTCATCCGGTCGCGTTCGCCCGGTCGATGAAGGGTCCGCAGCGGCGCAAGTCGGTCTACATGGCGCTCTTCAACATCCCGTTCCTGCCCGAGCTGGTCGCCGGCCGCGACGGCCGGATGGAGCGGATGATGCGGGGGAGCGGCTGGAACGACGAGGACGTCGAGCGCTTCCGCGAGGAGATCGTCGACTACGGTGCGCTGCCCGGTGGTCTGGGTTGGTATCGAGCCCTGCTCCTGGCCCCGCGCGTCGGTCGGGTCTCGGTTCCGACGACGATGCTCTGGAGCGATGGCGACGTCGCGATCGGCCGGACGGCCCTGGAGGGCAACGAAGACTTCGTCACCGGTCCCTACGAGTTCATCGAGCTGACCGAGGTCAGCCACTGGATTCCCACCAAGGCGCCACAGGCGGCCGCCGCGGCGATCCTCTCGTCCATCGCCAGGACGATTCCGTCGTGAGTGATGGCCGAGGCTGAACCTCGGGTGTGGGGGCTCAGACCTCCTCGCTCCCACCGACGGTCGGAGAGCTCGACCGGGGCGTGGTGTCGTGAGCCGCGATCGCTTCCCGGACGCCACGGATCCCCGCGCGGATCATGTCGCCGTACGGTCCTTGCGGCAGCGCGGCCACCCGCTCCTCGGCCTTGCCGATCTGCACGGCGGCTGCGTCGAAGGCGCCCAGGCGGCGCAGGTTGTCGGCGATGTTGAGGTGCAGGCTCGGATAGAACCCGGCAACCTCGAGGCCCGCGTGGTGCTCGCCGGCCCGATCGTCGGTGAGTGCGCCTGCGGCGTCGAGGGCGCGTACGTCCCAGATGAGTGCCTCGGCAGGATCGGGATGCAGGTCGGCGAGGTAGTGGGCGAGCGTGCACCGGTGAAGCGGATCGCCCAGCACCCCGAGGTCTTCCCAGATGGCGAGCAGCGCCTGCCGTGCTCTGGCGGTCTCGCCTTCGTGGCCGAGGGTCACGGCGGCGGTGATGGCGTCCATCGTGGGGTCAACAGCAGGGGTTGTGGTCATGCCTCGATGTTGGGGCTTCGACCGACCTGAAGGTCAAGAGTTGAGTACGCGGGCTCATCACGCCACGCCATGGCGCCGCGAGACTCGTCGCATGCTCGCTTTCGACCGCCCGGCCGGTGTCCCCCGGCTCATCACGCGCATGCCCTGGTTTCCCGTCATCGCGGCCCTGGCATCCGTCGTTGCTGTCCTCGCCGTCGGGAAGCTGGCCGCGAACTGGCTGGATGTCTATCTCGTCTTCTTCGGTGACCAGCCGCAGATCGAGCCGTCGAACGTCGCCGCCTACCGCGTCTGGGGTGCGATTGCGTGCGTCGCACTCATCTGTGGCGCGGTCGCCCACATGCTCAACCCCGGCCGCCGAACGCTCGGCACCCTCTGGCAGGTCCTGCTGGTCCTCGGGTGCACCGCGATCGCCGTGCTCTGCTACATCCCTGGCGCGGTGGATCTACCTGCGCCGGAGCGAGACGATGACGGCTACCGCGCCCCGCCCTGCTACTCCGGCGGTGACAACGATGAGTGTGTCGGCGGCTGACACCCCCGCCACACTCGTCGCTGTCAGGTCCGGTCGTGGAGGGTGATCTGGTAGCCGTCGGGGTCGGCAAAGGTGAACGTACGCCCGAACGGGCCGTCGATCGCGGGGGAGACGATGGTGTGCCCATCGGCGACGAGGGCATCGTGGATGGCCTGGACGTCGGTGGCATGGAGCCAGATCGCAGCACCGATGCCAGGCTGGGCGACAGACGCGAGGTCGGTGCCCGGCACGACCTCGCGAAGCGCGAATGCGATCGGCTTGGTCTCGAAGACGACGGCATGCGGAGGCCCGGCCGGCGACCGGACGAGGCCGAGGTAGTGCTCGTAGAACGCCTGCGACGCATCGAGGTCGCGCGCCTGCAGCGAGATGAAGTCGGGGCCGGTGACGGGCATGGATGCTCCTTTGATGTGTGTCAGTTATCTGACACGCGTCAAGCTATGTCAGGATACTGACATGAGTCAAGACGGCGTCGACCTGGACAAGTCGCTGGGCTACCTGCTGAAGGAGGCGTCGAGCGCCCTGCGCGCTTCGATGGAGGAGGTGCTGCGCCCGCTCGGGATGAGTGTCACTCACTACGCCTGTCTCGAACTGCTGGCGCAGCGGCCCGGTCTGTCGAACTCCGAGCTCGCCCGAGGCGCGTTCGTGACGCGCCAGACGATGAACGTGCTGCTCCGTTCCTTGGAGCGAGACGGTGATGTGACCAGGCCGGCGGAGGCCGCCGTCGGAAAGGTCCTCCCCGCGCGGCTCACGCCTCAAGGCCGCAGGAAGCTCGAGGACGCCACTGCCGCGGTCCGATCCGTCGAGGTCAGGATGCTGACCGGCATGAGCCCGACCGATCAGTCCGACGCGTTCCGGATCCTGCAGGGCATGATCCATTCCCTACGCGATGGTGGCGACGACACCTGACAAGCCGCCGCTGTGAGGGACTACGAGCGGACCCTCGAAGCCCGCCAGAGCGCAGTGGCAAGCCACAAGGCCGCGATTGCGACGAGTACGCCCCAGGCGATCCGCGCCACGTGCGGAAAGAAGAACTGGGGGAGCATCGTGGCCAGGAGAACGGCCAGCGGGACGGCACTCCAACGGGGCAAGGAGCCCGACCGCCAGACCGCGATCGAGGCGAGCACGGCGGCAACGGCGATGAGCAGTAGTCCGATCACGAAGACGGTCATCGCGGTCGGGTCGAGGCGGAAGTCGTTGCCCACGTCAGTCAGGCTCGGGTCGACGTCGGCCAGGGCGCGCTCGCCGATGGCCTTGAGACCGTAGACCTCGGCGCCGTAGTAGGAGATGGTCAGACCGGAGCCGATGTAGCCGATGACGGCCGCGAGATAGGCGGTCCTCTCCTGTGGCGTGCCGTCGAGGAAGCCTCGGATCGCGCCATAGCCGAGCGGGATGAGAATGAGGCCGACGATGGCACTGATGTGGGCGATGCTCCAGCCGGCGGAAGCCCACGCCGAGGCTCCATCGAGCGTGGTCTCGTCGGCGCGTGGAGCAACGACCTCGTAGACAGCAAAGAGAACACCGGCGATCGCAAACGCGACGGCGCCCATCTGGGTGCGGCGGTCGGGGGAGGCATGGGGGACGGTCACTGCGGAACTCCTCGGTAGATGAGACGAGAGCAGTGCTCTCAATTGCGAGCGATGATGACAGGTATCCACGGGCACCGCACGCGATTTTGACCGGCATGCGTCCCAGACCGATCCGAACGTCCCTGCGCCATCGACTGATAGGCCGCAGCGCTATCGCACACCTTGGTCAGCCGCCGCGATATGGCACAGACGGCCACGACGAAGATGCGGAATCGTGTTTATGCGCGTGTGTCCAATGGGCAGGTGGAGATGTGGCCGGGGATGCTCCACAGCGAGCGGGTGAGGTGGAGAACCTGTCCCGCGATGCACCGGTCTCGATCTTGCGCTCCTGGGCCAACGCCGCGCTACCTGATGCCGATCTTCACGATGCTGGAGCTTCTACGTGCGTCTGGCGAAGCGGACATCGCCGTTGGGGAGGCGCTCATGCAGATACGCGGTGTCGTGGGCGCGGTGGTGGTGATGGGAGCAGAGCAGGGCGGCGTTGTCGAGGTCGGTGGTGCCGTCTTGGGCCCAGGCGATCCAGTGGTGGGCCTCTGCCCAGGTGCCGGGGATGTCGCAGCCCTCGGCCTCGCAGGTCGCTGACCGGAGCAGGAGGGCGCGGCGTTGGGCGGCGGTGAAGAAGCGTTCCTTGCGCCCGAGGTCGAGGACTTCGGAGTCACCCCCGAGGACGGCGGGGAGGATGTTCGCGGTGCAGGCCAGGCGCCGGGCCTCGGCTGCCGTGATCGGGGCGCCACCGAGGACCTCGGCGATCCCGGTTTCCTTGCGGAGCTGGTCGATATCGATGGTCACGATCACCGTGGTGGCGTCTCCGCCGTGGATGGGGAGGCGCTGTGGGTCGAGGGTTTCGAGCAGCTGGCAGAACGCACGCCCGAGCCGGCGGTCGTAGGGCAGGTACTCGCCGGTCTCAGTGCGGGTGCCGTCATCACGGCGGGGCGAGGCGAAGGCTTCCAGGTTGGTGGCCAACCGGTCCGCGGCCGCATCCGGAACCACGGCGGAGATCCGGGTGGTGCCGTCGCCGAGGCGGCGCATGGTCAGTCGGGTCTTCTTCCGGGCGTGGGCCTCCTCGGCGGCGAGCCGTTTGGCTTCTTCGGCCTCGGCGATCTCGGGGGCGATCAGGTCCAGGATCCGGCGCCCCAGCCGGCGCAGCCGGGTGGGGTCGAACTCGGTGGCGTAGCCGACCAGCGTTTCCTCGGCCTTCGTCTTGATCTCGAGGTCGAGATCGGCCGGGAGGTCGTCGAGGGCGGCGACGATGACCTGCGCCTGGGTGGGGTTGCAGGCACCGGCGCGCATCGCGGCCGCGACCTGGTGATAGGTCCGGTCCAGTGCCTGGGCGAGGCGGAGGTCGGCGCGCAGGGTCTCGGGGCGCTGGTGGGTGTGGTGATGCAACCACGCGGCGACATCCCGGGCAGCGGCCTCGGCGGCCACATCATCAGCAACGGCGAGCACCCGCAGTTCGAGCTCGGCCAGCTGCGCTTTCGCGCGGGCGATCTCGAGCAGGGTGGCGGCCTTCTGGTCGGTGGCCATGAAGGCTGGGTTCGCCTCAGCAACCTGCTCGAGAGACGCGGTGATCGCGACCACCGCCCCCAACACAGGATGCTGGGGCTGCTGCAGCATGGTCATCGAATCGGTCACCTCCCGACGTACGAACTCAAAGGATCTGCCCATGCAGATCCAACTTGGTTCGCTGGTCTCGGAGGCCCGGCAGTACGGGCTATTACTTACCCTCGCAGCTCAGCGTCGACGCCCCTGGTTCCCCTGGATTACCCCACACCCGTTGTGTCCCGGGTAGAAAGGCACGCCTCTTTGAGGTGGTCGGCCATCACGTTTACGCCTGCGCCGAGCCTACCACACGAAGCAAACCAACGAACCCAATCAGGGACAGATATCCCCAGCCGAAGCCGAACCGCTGCTGGAAGCCCGCAAGACAGGCAAATGGCACCCAACCCAAGCGCCAAGGCTTGTAAATCTCCCAACCCAAGCCACGTATTGGCCCCACCCGCGCTGGAACCCAACCCGAGACCAACGGACACACATCAAGCTCGCTCAGCGCCCCGACTCCGAACACCACCACGAAGCGCTATCGCACACCATCGTTCCCGGCCGCGATACAGCACAAACAAAACCAGCCACGAAAGAGGCCCCGGCGCAGACGCCAGGGCCTCTCAGTGGACCAGCAACGCGATCAGGACGCCGTGAAGGACCGCCCGATCCGCAGCGCCTGCTCCGTGGCTCCGCCGAAGACGAACTCGAAACGCTTGGCGGTGGTGAAGTAGCGATGGGCCTCGCCGTCGAGGTCGATGCCGACACCGCCGTGAACGTGGACGGTGGTGTGGGCGAGGCGGTGGGCGGCGTCGGCGGCCCAGAGCTTGGCGACGGCGACCTGGTCGGCGGCCGGCAGGCCGGAGGAGACCCGCCAGACCGCCTGCCAGAGGGTGAGTCGCTGGGCGAGTACGTCGATGAACCCGTCGGCCAGCCGCTGAGAGACGGCCTGGAAGGTGCCGATGGCGCGGCCGAACTGCTCCCTGGTCTTGGCGTAGGACGACGTGAGCTCGAGGGCTCCTTCGGTGATGCCCAACAGCTCGGCGGCCGCGGCCACGCTCAACAGCGCGCCGAGCCGGGCGGCGGCTGCGGAGTCTCCGACCCGACGAGCGGGGGCCGAGGTGAACGAGACCAGTGCGGTGACGTCGCCGTCGCTGGTGTGCTGGGCATGGCGGTCCACGCCTTCGGCCGAGGCCTCGACCAGGAAGACGCCGACGGTGCCGTCCGGCGCCGACGCGGTCACCAGGAACCCGTCGGCGATCATCCCGGCCCTGACCAGCGTCTTCACGCCGGTGACCGTCTCGCCCGTGGCGACGACGGTGGGGGACTCGGGCAGGTGGGAGTGTTCCTCGGCGACCGCGGCCGTCAGGACCCGGGAGCCGTCGGCGACGCCGGCCAGAGCGTCCGCTGCGGTCTCCGCGAGGAACAAGCCGCACGGCCCGTGCACCGCGAGCGGCACCGGCGCGACCCGCCGACCGGCCTCGACGAGCACGCGGCACAGCTCGACGAGGCCGAGCCCGGCGCCGTCCTGGGCCTCGGGCAGGTGGAGGCCGAGCAGCCCGGACTCGCCGAGGGCGGACCACAGAGCGGTGTCGAAACGGCCGCGGTCGCCGGCGTCCGCCTCGACCGTACGCAGCCGGTCGACGCCGGTCGCGTCGCCGATGATCTTGGCCGCGAGCTCGGCGGCGTCGTCGGATTCGGTGGTGAAGGAGAAGTCCATGGTGTGTCCCTGTCGTCAGGAGTGGGTCAGCGCTTGGCGGCAGGCAGGCCGAGACCCACGTACCCGATGATGTCTCGCTGGATCTCGTTCGTGCCGCCGCCGAAGGTCATCACCAGCGAGGAACGGTGGAACCGCTCCAGACGGCCGGCGAGCACGGCGCCGGGGGAGTCGGCGGTGATGCCCGCGTGCGGGCCGACGATCTCCATGAGCGTCCGGTAGACCTCGGTGGCCAGCTCCGAGCCGTAGACCTTGGTCGCCGAGGCCTCGGCCGGCGAGAGCGCGACCCCGTGGTCGGCGTCCGAGGCGAGCTTCCAGTTGATCAGCGAGAGCGCCTCGATGCGTGCGTGTGCTCGCCCGAGGGCGAGCTGGACCCACTCGGCGTCGATCACCCGGCTGCCGTCCGGCACGGTGGTGGCGAGCGCCCACTCCTTCACCAGTCCGAGCGAGTGGACCAGCGGCGCCGCGGAGGTGAGTGCGACCCGCTCGTGGTTGAGCTGGTTGGTCATCAGCGCCCAGCCGCCGCCGCGCGAGGAGACGAGGTTCGACGCAGGTACGCGCACGTCGGAGTAGTAGGTCGCCGAGGTGCCCACCCCGGCCACGGTCTGGACCGGCGTATAGGAGAAGCCCGAGGACGACGTCGGCACCAGGATCATCGACAGTCCCTTGTGGCGCGACGCCTCCGGCTCTGTCCGGCAGGCGAGCCAGATCCAGTCCGCATACTGGATCAACGAGGTCCACATCTTCTGGCCGTTGATCACCCACTCGCCGGTGCCTTCGTCGAGCACCGCCTTCGTCTGCAGCGAGGCGAGGTCCGTCCCCGAGCCCGGCTCGGAGTAGCCGATCGAGAAGTGCAGCTCCCCGGCCAGGATCTTCGGTAGGAAGTACGCCTTCTGCTCGTCGGTCCCGAACCGCATGATCGTCGGGCCGACCGTGTTGAGCGTGAGATAGGGGATCGGCACCCCGGCCACCGCCGCGGCGTCGGTGAAGATCAGCTGCTCCACCATGGAGCGGTCCTGGCCGCCGTACTCCTTCGGCCAGCCGATCCCGAGCCAGCCGTCCGCGCCGATCTGCCGGATGGTCGAGAGGTAGACCTCCTTGTCGGCCTCGTCCCCGAACTCGCCCGATGCCCGCGCGAGCGCAGCGCGGCGCTCCGGCGTGACCAACTCGGCGAAATAGGAGTTGAGCTCTGAGCGAAGTTGCTCCTGGGCGGGTGTCAAGGCCACATGCATGTGATAAAACTAGAACAGGTTCTACGTTTTGAATAGACCCAGCGCACAGGCCCATCAGGCTCAGACCAGCGGAAGGTACGACCATGGCCGACCCCACCACCCAGACCCGCACGCTCGATCACGGCTCCCAGCCGGAGCGCTTCGCGCGCGGTTGGCACTGTCTGGGCCTGGCCAGCGACTTCAAGGACGGCAAGCCCCACGCGGTCGAGGCGTTCGGCGGCAAGCTGGTCGTCTGGGAGGACACCAAGGGCGAGCTGGGCGTGCTCGACGGCTACTGCCGCCACATGGGCGGCGACCTCACCCAGGGCACCGTGAAGGGCGACGAGATCGGCTGTCCGTTCCACGACTGGCGCTGGGGCACCGACGGCCGCTGCAAGCAGATCCCCTACGCCCGCCGCGTCCCGCTGCGCGCCCGCACCAAGGCGTACGAGACCGTCATCCGCAACGACTCGCTGCTGATCTGGCACGACCCCGAGGGCGCGAAGGCCGACTACGACATCCTGCCGCCGGAGCTCCCCGATGTCAGCAACCGCGAGGTCTACACCGACTGGATCTGGAACACGGTCCCGATCAACGGCAGCCACTGCCGCGAACTGATCGACAACGTCGTCGACATGGCGCACTTCTACTACGTGCACTTCGCCTTCCCGACTGACTTCCGCAACGTGTTCGAGGACCACACCGCGACGCAGTACATGGCGTCCAAGGGGCGTCCCGACGTCGCCGGCGGCTACGGCGACGCCGACATGTTCCTGAAGTCCGAGGCGACCTACTACGGCCCGGCGTACATGATCAACTGGCTCGAGGTCGACTACAAGGGCTTCGTGACCGAGGTGATCCTGATCAACTGCCACATCCCGACCGGCCCGGACTCGTTCCTGCTGCAGTACGGGATCACCGTCAAGAAGCCCGAGGGTCTCGACGACAAGACCGCGAACTTCATCGGCAAGAAGTACGCCGACATGTTCGGTGACGGGTTCCTCCAGGACGTGGCGATCTGGGAGAACAAGGCGCCGGTGCAGAACCCGCTGCTGTGCGAGGAGGACGGCCCGGTCTACCAGCTGCGCCGCTGGTACGAGCAGTTCTACGTCGACGTCGCCGACATCGAGCCCGAGATGCGGGCCCGGTTCGAGTTCGAGGTCGACACCACCAAGGCCAACGAGTTCTGGCACGAGGAGGTCGCCGAGAACCTGCGCCGGATCGAGGCCGAGAAGGCGGAGAACCCTGAGTCGAGCGACGCAGGGGTCAGTTGATGGCCTCGTTCGTCCCGACGTCGCAGGACACCATCGAGGACCAGCGGCTCTACACCCAGGCCCGCCTGGTCGAGGTGGAGTGCCTGGACTGCCTTGCCCGCGTCGGGGTGAAGAAGAACAGCGAGCACCAGACCTCCGTCCAGTGGACGGCCGAGGCGCAGGCCCAGTGTCCGGATCTCGTACGCCGCAAGGCCGCCGCCAACGGCGAGCGGCTCGTCCACGCCCGCTGCCCTCGTCTGGCAGCCTCCATCGAAGCAGCCGTCGCTGACGGCCGGATCCAGATCGGAGCCGAAGATGGCTACTGACTCTTTCCTGCTGCCCGTCAGCGACGTGGTCAAGGAGACCGCCGACGCGCACTCGATCGTGTTCGAGGTGCCCGAGAATGCGAGGGACGCCTTCTTGCCGAAGCCGGGCCAGTTCCTGACCGTCGCGGTTCCGAGCGACCGCGACGGGCTCGCGGCTCGGTGCTACTCGCTCTCCAGCGCGCCGGGTGACCCGCTCACGGTGACGGTGAAGCGCACCGTGGACGGTTACGCGTCGAACTGGATCTGCGACAACCTCCGCCCCGGCGACACCTTGCGAGTCCTTCCGCCGAGCGGAATCTTTACGCCGGCCAACATCGACGCCGACTTCCTGCTCTTCGCCGGCGGCTCGGGCGTCACGCCGATCATCTCGATCGCGCGCACGGCCCTACGCGAGGGCACGGGGCGGATCGTGGTCTTCTACGCCAACCGTGACGAGCGCTCGGTGATCTTCGCCGAGGAGTGGGCGCGGCTCGCCGCCGAGCATCCGGACCGGCTCCAGGTGGTCCACTGGCTCGAGTCGGTCCAGGGGCTGCCCACCGGCGAGCAGCTCAAGGCCTTCGCGGCCGACCGGCTGACGTACGACGCCTTCGTCTGTGGGCCCGCGCCGTTCATGAAGGCGACGATCGCGGCGCTCAAGGAGCTGGAGTTCCCGCGGGCGCGGCGGCACCAGGAGAAGTTCGCCTCCCTGGGCGGCAACCCGTTCGGCGACATCGCTCCGGTCGAGGAGGCCGAGGCGGAGGTCGTCGAGCCCGCCGAGGCCGTGGACGGGGTCGCCAAGCAGCCCGTCACGCTGGAGATCGAGCTCGACGGCGCCACGACGACGTACGACGACTGGGACCCGGGCACCCCGATGCTCGACTTCCTCGAGGCGAAGGGCGTCAAAGCGCCGTACTCGTGCCGCGAGGGCGAGTGCTCGGCGTGCGCGTTCCGGCTGCTCGAGGGCGAGGTGAAGATGGTGCGCAACGACGTGCTCGAGCAGGAGGATCTCGACGACGGGATCCGGCTGGGCTGCCAGTCGCTGCCGACCACCGACACCGTCCGCGGCACGTACTCCTGAGGGACTCGCGAGAGATACAGATCACCAACCGGTTGCCGGGTCCCGGCATCCGGCGCGATAGTGTCGCGCTGCCCGAACCACATCCCCATCGGGTCCCTCGACATGTTGCATGTCGGGTGACCGGTAGGGCTCTAGCGAGGTCTCCCCACACGTGTTCAATCGCAACTTCTACGCAGCCCAGGACGACCGGCGCTTCGTCGTCGGTTATGCCCTCGACCTCGGCTTCAGGGTCTTCGACGCCTACTCGGCACCTGGCCAGCCGTTGAGCGAGATCACCACGACGGCATCGGCCTCGCTGCTCGCGGCCCGGCCGGCGTTCAAGCTCTACGCCCCCAACACCGGCCCCGAGCCGGTGATCACCCGGGTCGAGCTGGACGAGTCCGAGTTCGGCCCTTCGGCCTTCGAGTACCAGTGCAACGGCTGGGGCCTGATCGGCCTCAACTTCGGTGGCGTCGTCGGCATCGGTGGCCTCGGCTGGAGCACCCTCACCACCATGGCTGAGGCCCGTGCGACCCGCTGGCACGCGGTGGAGCCGGTCGGCGCCGCTCCTTCGCAGTGGAACTGGCCGGCCGTCGACGACGCCGCGATCAAGATGTTCGAGGCGATCGTCTCGATGGCGGGCTCCGCCGTGGGCGACAGTCCGATCCTGGCTGGCGCCGGTCAGCTCATCAAGGACAAGGGTCTGCTCTACGAGTCCGGCGGCGGGCTGCACGCGCGCCCTGGCCTCGGCTGAGGGTTGATACACGGGGCGTATCAATGGGTGCCTAATCGATACTTCCCATTATCGGTCGGGCGATCCTAGATTTCCTGGCATGGACGTCATCCGTGCAGCCCACCGCATCCCGGCCCGCCTCGAGTGGGTGGCGTCATGAACGCGGTGGACGTCCATCACGTCGTCACGGGGCGGCCCGACGGGCCCGTGGTGGTCCTGTCGAACTCGCTGGGCGCCACCCACGCGATGTGGGACGAGAACCTGGCAGAGCTCGAGCGGCACTTCCGGGTGGTGCGCTACGACACCCGCGGACACGGAGCCTCGCCGGTACGCCCCGGCCCCTACTCGATCGACGATCTGGCCGACGACGTCGTGGCCCTGCTGGACCGCCTCGGCGTCGAGCGGGTCCACTTCGTGGGCCTCTCGCTCGGGGGCATGACCGGGATGCGGCTCGCCGCCCGCAACCCGGCACGCGTCGAGCGCCTGGTGGTCCTGTGCACCGGGGCACAGCTGACCCCGTCCTCCGCCTGGCTCGACCGAGCGGCGACCGTGCGGGCGCACGGGACCCGGGCTGTCGCCGAGGCGGTCGTCGCCCGCTGGTTCACGCCCGGCTTCCTCGAGGCCAACCCCGACGTCAAGGCCACCTGCGAGGCGATGGTCGCCGCCACCCCGGCCGAGGGCTACGCCGGGTGCTGCGAGGTCATCGCGGCCATGGACCTGCGTCATGACCTCCCCGCGATCACCGCTCCGACCCTGGCCATCGCCGGCGCTGACGACCCGGCGACCCCGCCGCCTCATCTGGAGGCGATCGCGGACGCGGTCGAGGATGGTGGCGTGCTGGTCGTCCGTGACTCCGCGCACCTGGCCAACGCGCAGCAGCCCGGGACCATCACCCCGGCGATCATCGACCACCTGCTGGCGAGGTGAGCGAAACCCACGTGCGCGCGACGGCGTGACCTGGCTAGGTTCTGCGCTGATGCGAGAACCAGATGCCGCGTTCGCCGACCCTCGTCAGGCCGTGCTCTACGACGTCTTCGACGACGACCGCTCCGACCTGGACGCCTACGTCGCGATCGCCCGGGAGATCGGGGCCCGTCGCATCATCGACCTCGGCTGCGGCACGGGCTCGCTCGCCGTACGACTGGCGGGCGACGGCTTCTCCGTCGTCGGCGTCGATCCGGCGGGCGCGTCCGTGGAGGTCGCCCGCACCAAGCCGTACGCCGACCGCGTCACCTGGATCACCGGTGACGCGACTGCGCTCGCCGGTGCCGCAGGCGAGGCCGACATGGTCGTCATGACCGGCAATGTCGCCCAGGTCTTCGTCGCCGACGAGGACTGGTCCGCCACGCTGACCGCGGTCCGTGCTGCCCTGCGCGCCGGCGGTTGGCTGGTCTTCGAGACCCGTCGGCCGGAGGTCCGCGCGTGGGAGTGCTGGAACATTGCCCCGACGACTGTCTCCCTGCCGGACGGCCGCACCGCCGACGTCATCCGCACGGTGACCGTCGTCGACCTCCCGCTCGTCACCTTCGAGGGCTCCACCACCATCGGATCCGATGTCCTCACATCGACCTCCACCCTCCGCTTCCGCGACCGCGCCGAGGTCGAGCATGACCTCCTCGCCCATGGCTTCACCGTGGAGGACGTACGCGACGCCCCCGACCGCCCGGGCAAGGAGAACGTCTTCCTCGCCCGTGTGAATGCTTGAGGGACTTGGCGCTGCAATGCCTGGCTAGTCCTGCTTCGGCGGTTACCTTTGCCAGGTGAGGAACGCGAGCGAGCAGGCCAGCGCCGTCGAACGCACCGTGGCAGAACTGGACCAACGCCTGCGCACCACCCAGGCCGTGGGCGCGCTGATTCTGCTGGTTGTGTCCTTGACCGCTCCTGTGCTGGTCAGCATCGACGACTCGGCTGGAAATGATCGCCGCGAGGTCAAGGCGATCTGGTCGGCGCTGGCGTACGCGAAAGTTCTGGTCAGCAACCCAGACGCCGACTTCGGAAGCCATGCCTCACACGTCTTCGTGTTCGCAGGGCTGATCGCCACTGTCGCACTCTGCTTGTTCATGCTGCTGGGCGTGCTACCCGTACTGATCCCTCTCTCGCCGAAGCCGCGACGGTTCTGGGTAGCTGTGTGCATCGCGACCGCGGTCGCGCCGGCTGTGACGCTCATCGGTCTCGGCCTGTCGTCGGGTGACTCCGAGTTGGCGGCGACGTGGACGACCTTGGCGCCTACGGCGCTCGGCCTCTGGGTCCTTGCCGCAACCGCGAGTCACTCGTAAGCCTCGGACAACGCTCCATTACCGGCCACCGCGCCTGCCGTGCCTATCGCTTGTGCTGCAGCAAACCAGAAGCGAAGGTCGTGACACCCCACGCTTCTGTGGTCTCAGAGGTGCTGCGTCAGCGCGTCGAAGACGACCTCGTCCTCGACCCCCGAGGCCAGGCGCCAGACCGCGTCCGCGACCTCGTCAGGATCAAGGGTGGCGAAGGGGGCGCTGGCATCGGTACCGGTGAGCATCTGGTGGATGTCGCCGTGCTCGATCAGGCCGCCGACGACGAGGGAGCCGACGTGGACGCCGTCCTCCGCCGCCGCGGCGGCGAGGGTGCGGGCGTAGGTGCGCAGGGCGCCGGAGGCGGGGGCGTAGGGGCCCAGGAAGGGGAGCGGGACGACGGCGCTGAGGCCGGAGACGTAGATCAGCGAGCCGCTGCCGCGGGAGCGCATCGCGGGCAGGACGAGGCCGGCGACCTCGGCGGCAGGCTCGACGGTCTCGGCGACCGCACGGCGGATGTCGTCGGGAGCGGTCTCGAGAATCCCGACGGAAGGCGCGCGAAGGTCGTGGGCGCCGGGGCCGTGGTAGACGACGTCGATCGGGCCGAGCTCCGAGGTGATCTCGTCGAGAGCGCGGGCGACGCCGCCGGGCTCGCGGAGGTCCGCGGCTACCGCGACGGCGCGCACTCCGCTCGCTGCGAGCGTCTCCAGGTAGCCGGGGTGGCGGTCGGCGCTGCGCGAGACCAGGCCGACGGCGTACCCCTCCTTGGCGAACCGCTGTGCCACCGACATGCCGAGGCCGGGGCCGACGCCCAGGACCGCGATCGTGCTCATCTCTTCTCCCTCATGGGTAGGTTGCTGATGTCAGCAACCCTCGCCGTCCGGCGGCGATCGCGGAAGAAGGCACTTCAATGTCAGATGGGAACACCGATGTGCCCCGGCACATCGTGAGCGAGGCTCTCGGGCCCGGGTTGCCGGCGCAGGTGCCGGCGGGGGAGTACGAGGCGTGTCCGGTCACCCAGACCCTGCAGATGCTCGGCGACAAGTGGACGCTGCTGGTCGTGATGATGCTGGCCGAGCGCCCCCACCGCTACAACGAGCTGCGCCGCCGGGTCGAGGGGATAAGCCAGCGCATGCTCACCCGGACGCTGCGGGTCCTGGAGGAGGACGGGATCGTGACGCGTACGGTCTTCCCGACGGTCCCGCCCGGTGTGGAGTACGCCTTGAGCGACCGCGGGCGCGAGCTGCTCGTGCCCCTGGCCGGCCTCGCGGACTGGGTCGTGCGGGGCCAGGCAGCCTGAGGCTCAGAACCCGCGGGTCCAGAAGACCTCCTCGTGCAGGTGGCGGGAGCGCCAGCCGTCCGGCGTACGCACGAAGGAGTGCCGGTAGCGGCCGCCGACCTCGACGACGCGCTCGCCACCGGAGCCGTCGGCGATGACCATCGGGTTGTCGAAGTACGCCACGACATCCGCGCCCGTCTCGGTGAAGGTGATGCCGACCTGGCCGATGGTGTGCAGCCGCTTGCTGGAGAACGCGGGCAGCATCTCGGCGAGCCACTTCTTGACGTCGGCCACCTCGCCGACGGTGCCGCCGGACTCGGAGTAGTCGATCGTGGCATCGGGTGCGAACACGGTGTCCAGGGCATCCCAGTCGCCGTCGTCGACGGCCAGGGTGTAGCGGGTCAGCGCGTCGGTGATCTCGGCGCGGTCGATCAGCTCTTGAACGTCCATCGGAACGGCTCCTTCAGCGAGGCGAGAGGACGATGACCGGGATCTCCCGGTCGGTCCAGGTCTGGTAGGTCTCGAAGTCCGCGTACGTCTCCAGCAGCCGCGGCCACAGCGCGGCCCGCTCGGTCGGGTCGGCGACACGAGCGCGGACGAGCAGCTGCCCGCGACGGGGAACCCGGACGGCGACATCGGGCTGAGCACGCAGGTTCGCTACCCACTGCGGGTCCTTCGGCAGGCCGCCCTGGGAGCCGACCACGACCAGCTCGGATCCGGACCGCATGAACAGCAGGGGAGTGGTGAACGTGCGGCCGGACTTGCGCCCGATGTGCTCGAGCAGCAGGACGGGCGCGGGTTTGCGCCAGCCCGCCATCACCCGCCATCGACCGCCGACACGACCGTTGGTCAGCTTGAACAGCGCCGTGTTGGCGCGGGCGCCGTACTTGATGAACCTCGCCGTCAGCGGCGAGTCGAGGCCTGCGGGACGCTCGAGAGAAGGAGACATGGCCAACACTCTGGCAGAAACTTAGAACACGTTCTAGTGTATGGCTCATGCGCTTCACCTATGCCGAGGCAATGACGCAGGCCGACTACTACGCACCGCTGGCTCAAGCGGCGGAGGCGGCCGGCTACACCAGCATGACGGTGGCCGACAGCCTGATCTATCCCGAGGAGTCCGACTCCACCTATCCCTACACCGACACCGGTGACCGCGAGTTCCTGCAGGGCAAGGAGTTCATCGAGGCGTTCATCCTGTGCGCCCACCTCTTCGCGGTGACCGAGACGCTGCGCCTGACCCCGTTCGTGGTGAAGCTGCCGGTGCGCCCGCCGGTGCTGGCCGCCAAGCAGGCCTCGAGCCTCGCCTTCCTCTCCGGCAACCGGCTCGGTCTCGGTGTCGGTCTCTCGCCGTGGCCCGAGGACTTCGCCGCCCTCGGCGTCGACTGGAAGCGCCGTGGCAAGCGGATGGACGAGTGCATGGACATCCTGCGTGGCCTCACCGATCCGAGCGGTGACTTCTTCGGCTACGGCGGGGAGTTCTACACGTTCACGCCCCTCCAGCAGCGCCCGGCGCCGACCGAGAAGATCCCGCTGCTCGTCGGTGGCCACGCCGACGCCGCGCTGCGGCGCGCCGTCCTCAAGGGCGACGGCTGGATGCACGCCGGCGGCGACGGCGAGGAGCTCGACCGCCTCCTGGTGCGTCTCGCCGAGATCCGGGCCGAGGAGGGTGACACCCGCGACGACTTCGAGGTCCACGTGATCAGCTACGACGCGTACGACCTCGACGGGATCAAGCGGCTCGAGGACAAGGGCGTGACCGACTGCATCGTCGGGTTCC
Organism: Nocardioides sp. NPDC057577; assembly: GCF_042801335.1. Taxonomy (NCBI): domain Bacteria; kingdom Bacillati; phylum Actinomycetota; class Actinomycetes; order Propionibacteriales; family Nocardioidaceae; genus Nocardioides; species Nocardioides sp. NPDC057577. Next base: position 16,748 of record NZ_JBHVGB010000073.1, read on the forward strand.
GCGACCCCTACGTGAAGGGCGCCGACCCCGAGCCGCTGGAGAAGAAGATCAAGCACCTGGAGTGGTACGCGGAGAACATCATCGCGAAGGCTGGGCAGTGACCGGGCAGAGCGCGGCGTACGGCCTGACCGAACCGCTCCAGCAGGCGATCGCGGAGGCGGAAGAGCTGATCGCGAACGCGCCTTTCATCCGGACCGAGGCCGACCGCCTCGAGGGGTACGAGTACCTCTCCGGCCGGATCCGGATGGCGATGCAGACCGCGTTCGACTACGACCTCGAGCAGCCGCTGTTCGTGAACCCGACCCACCAGTTCTCCAAGCAGGGCCTCGACAACCCCGACGCCATCTACTTCAACGCCTACCTGCGAGAGGGTGTCGAGTACGTGGTCCGGGGCAGGCGCGGGACCAGCGCCGATCTCTCGTTCCAGGTGATGGGTGGCGCCTACACCGCTGACTCCGCGGCGACCAGCCTGATGGCCTTCGACGACCGCAAGCTGCAGCTCGACTACGACGGTTCCTTCGAGTTCACCTACACGGCCGAGCCGGGCGCGAAGACCCTGATCGTGCGCGAGGTCTTCAACGACTGGGACACCGAGACCCGTGGCTCGATCACCATCGAGCGCCCCGACACCCTCGGCCGGCCGCGCCGCCCGCTCACCCAGGAGCTGCTCCGGAAGAAGTACGAGGTCGCCGCCCGTTCGCTGACCGGCTCGATCCAGACCTGGTTCGCCTTCCCTCAGTTCTTCCAGTACAAGGAACCGGTCAACACGCTCACGGTCCCGGCCCGCACGCCGGGCGGGCTGGAGTCGCAGTTCTCCTCGATCGGGCACTACGAGCTCGCCGAGGACGAGGCGCTCGTGGTCGAGGTGCCGCGGTGCGACGACTGCACCTACCAGGGCATCCAGGTCGGCTCGGACTGGTACGCCTCGACCGACTACGAGACCCACCAGACCAGCCTCACCAAGGCCCAGGCGGTCACCGACCCCGACGGCGTGATGCGCTTCGTGATCTCGGAGCGCCCGCCCCTGGACGGCAAGCCGATCGCCAACTGGCTCGAGACCACCGGCCACCGCACCGGCTCACTGATGCTGCGCTGGCAGCGGCTCGAACGCGACCTCTCCGCAGCCGACGGGCCGGTGGTCCACCAGGTGGGCCTGGCGGACGTCGGCGACCTGCTCCCGCACACCGAGACGCTGAGCCCCGGGGGGTATGCGGACCGGATCGCCGCACGTCAGCGGGCAGTTGCGCGCAGAATGCTGAGCTGATCTTGGGGACGAGGAGGGGCCGGAGCCGCCATGGTGTACGGCCCCTATGATTGCCGCCCATGGCCAGCCCCCACCTCGAGCCACCGACGATTCCGGGATTCCGGCACCGCCGGCTGATCGGCGCGGGCGGATCCTCCGACGTCTTCCTCTACGAGTGGTCGCAGGAGCGGGTCGACGTCGTCGTGAAGGTCTGGAACGACCGGCTCAGCGGCGAGACCCAGGACGCGCTCGCCCGGGAGACCAAGGAGGTCTCCGAGCTCGCCGCCCATCCGCACGTGCTGCCCCTGCACGCGGTCGGGGTCTCCGACGACGACCGCAGCTTCGTCGTGATGGACTACCGCTCCGGTGGAGACCTGAGTCCCGACTGGGAGGGTGAACGGCTCTCGGTCGCCGAAGCGCTGAGCATCACGATCAAGATCGCGGGCGCGCTCGACGTCGCCGCGCGGCACGGGATCCTGCACGGCGACGTGAAGCCCGCGAACATCCTGCTCACTGCGGCCGGAGAGCCACAGCTGGTCGGCTTCGGCAGCCTCTCCTCGGCCGGGCGTCCTGGTGGCGCCGGCTCGACCTCGCTGCCGTGGATGGCGCCGGAGATGCTGTCCGACCCGCCCGAGCCGAGCGCCTGGGCGGACATCTGGAGCCTGGGCGCGACCTGCTACACGTTGCTGGCGGGACGTACGCCGTTCGAGGGGGATCGCGGGGCACGCGAGGCGCTGCTCGAGCGGATCCGGGAGCACGACCCGGTGGCCATCGACCGCGCCGACATCCCGGCCTCGTTCGAGGAGGCGCTGCGCAAGGCGATGTGCAAGCGCCGCGCCGCGCGGCACTGGAGCGCGGCCGACTTCGCCAAGGCGCTCCAGGCGGTCGAGGAGGAGATCGGGCTGCCGGTCACTCCGCTCGCCGAGATGCCCGAACCGGGGTCCGAGGTCGCCGAGGCTCCCGAAGTTCCCGAGGTTCCTGCGATCGAGGTCGCGCCGGACCCGGTCCCTGCGCTGGAGGAGGCCGAGCCGTCGGACGCGGGGGATACCGCCGAGGTGCCGATCGTGACCGGCCCCGTCGCAGGACCCGTCGCCAGCTCTGCCATCAGCCCTGTCGCCAGTCCCGTCGTCGAACCGGAGTGGGCCGACCATGACGATGACGTCCTCGGCCACCGGTTCGACGTCGACCGCATGGCCCGGCTGCTGGCCTCCGCCTACACCCAGCTGCCGATCTCGGTGGCCGTCCAGGGGCTGCCCAGGAGCGGCCGGTCGACCTTCATGCGCAAGGTCGAGGAGCGCATCGAGTGGCTGGGCGAGAACGATGCCGCCTATGCGGCCCGGACCAGGCACGTACGCATCGACGCCCGTCACTACGCCGACGGTGACGTCGCCGGCGCGGTGCTCGACAGCGTCCGGGGTGCGGGGCGGAGCCAGCCGCCGCCACTGGTCGCGAAACACCAGGCGGCGCAGCGGCGGAAGGCCGAGCTGCAGGCGGCACTGGCCGGGGTGACGGAGGACGACGGCCAGCGCGGCAAGCGCCGGGCCCAGCCGATGGGTGCCACCATGGCGCTCGCGGCGATGGATCGAGAGGTCGCGGCCTACGAGGCCGCACTGCGGGCGGCGCCGCCCGGGCCGCCGCCGGGTCCGCAGTCGAGCCGGACCATCGTCTACGTCGACGACCTGGACAGGTGCGACCCGGCCACGGCGGCCGGAGTGCTGCAGGCGATCGACGAGCTGGGCGGCCGGGAGGGTGTCGCGGTCGTCGCGGCCGTGGACGCGCGGATGCTGCGGCGATCGCTCGAGGGGCGGGTGGCGGAGCCTGCGGCGTACCTCTCCCGGATCTTCGACGTGCCGTTCGCGCTGCGGGCGTTCTCGGGTGAGCCGGCGGTGCGATTCATGCGGTCGCTGATGCGCCAGGCGGTGCCGTCGTGGCCCGCGGCGCTGGCCACGGGTGTCGGCGACCGGTCCGGGCGCCAGGTCGTGGTGGAGAGCTTCGAGCTCTCCCCAGGGGAGGCGCTGTTCACCAGCGAGCTTGCGCGTTTCTGCGCGACGCCCGGAGGCGCCAGGAAGCTGCTCACGCTCTATCGGCTGGCGCGCACGGCGCCGGTCGCGAGCACCACCGCCGAGCCCTCGGCGCTGCGCGCCCTCGGGATCCTGATGGCGATCCTGGTCGGCGCCCCCGCCCAGGCCGCGCAGGTGCTCGGCGCCGTGGTCGAGGCGCTGGCGGAGGGGGACGACGGCGCCACGTTCCGGAAGGTCCTCGAGAAGGTCGCTCGCGAGCACACGGCCGGTTGCGGGCGCGCGACGTGCGGCTCGTGTGCCGACTGGTCCCGGGTGCACCGCGCCTTCGCCGACCTCATCCGGACGCAGGACGTGCCGCAGGAGGTCGGGGCGTACGCCGAATGGGTCGACGAAGTCGCCAGATTCGCTCTTCCCGACTGACCCCTTACAAAAAATTGAAACACGTTCTAGTCTAGGCGCCATGACTGGACTCCTGGATGGCAAGGTCGTCGTGCTCTCGGGGGTCGGCCCCGGCCTCGGCCGCTCGCTGGGCGAGCAGGCTGCGCTGATGGGCGCCGACCTGGTGCTCGCGAGCCGCACCGAGAAGCGACTGCAGAAGATGGCCGGCGTCATCGAGGAGCACGGACGACGTGCGCTCGTGGTGCCGACCGACATCACCGACGAGGACGCGCGCCGGCACCTGGTCGACGCCGCGCTGGAGGAGTTCGGGCGCGTCGACGTGCTCCTCAACAACGCCTTCGGCATCCCGCCGATGGACCCGCTCACCCAGATCCCGCTCGACGCGCTCCGGCTGGCCCAGGAGTCCAACGTGTACGCCCCGCTGCGGCTCTCGGCGCTCTTCGCCGACGCGCTCGCGGCCACCCCGGACAAGCCCGGCGGCGCGATCGTGATGATCAACTCCGCGGTGCTCTATCAGAGCCAGCCGGAGTTCGCGGGCTACAAGCTCTCCAAGGGCGCTCTCGCGCACCTGTCCTCGTCGCTGGCCACCGAGCTCGGCCCGCGCGGCATCCGGGTCAACTCCGTCGCGCCGTCCTACATCTACGAGGACGTCAACAAGTCCTACTTCGACTGGATCGCCTCCGAGTCCGGACGGACCCATCAAGACGTCTACGACGAGAAGGCCGCCCCCACCGACCTGAAGCGGCTCGCCACCCCCGAGGAGGTCGCCCGGGCGGCGCTGTTCCTGGCCAGCGACCTGGCCTCCGCGGTCACCGGGACCGTGCTCAACGTGGACTGCGGGGAGTTCCATGACTGAGACGCGCCCGGAAGAGACTGCGCCCCGTGAGCGGGCGGACGTCGGGACGTACGAGGACATCTGCGCGGCCGCGGTCCGCACCACCGGGCTGAGCGACTTCGGCGGGACCGACCACGAGGAGGGGCTCCGGCTCCTCGTCGAGGACCTGGCGAGCCCCGAGGCCGGGCTGACCCCGGTCGGCAACTACTTCCACCGCTCCCAGGTGAAGTCGGCCCTCGTCGGCCGGCTGATGACGCAGGCCCGGCTCGCGGAGTTCCCCCAGCACCAGGATGTACGCATCGAGCGGCCGATCTTCGTCACCGGGCTCGTCCGCACCGGCACCACCGCCCTGCACCGGCTCCTGGCCGCCGACCCGGCCCACCAGGGCCTGGAGACCTGGCTGACCGAGTTCCCCCAGCCGAGGCCTCCGCGCGAGACCTGGGAGCAGAACCCGGTCTTCAACGCGATCCAGGGCGCTTACCGGCAGCACCACGTGGCCAACCCCGAGTTCATGGGGATCCACTACATGGACGCCACCAGCGTCGAGGAGTGCTGGCGGCTGCTGCGGCAGAGCGGCAAGTCGATCTCGTTCGAGTCGCTGGCCAACGTCCCGCGCTACTCGGCCTGGCTGGCGAAGCAGGACTGGCGCGACGCGTACGAGGTCCATCGCCGCTCCCTGCAGCTCATCGGCCTCAACGATCCCGAGAAGCGCTGGGTGCTCAAGAACCCCTCCCACCTGGTCGCGCTCGACGCGCTGATGGAGGTCTACCCCGACGCGCTCGTGGTGGTCACCCACCGCGACCCGATCGTCTCGGTCGCCTCGGGCTGCTCGCTCTCCGCCGAGGCGACCGCGGGGATGTCGAGCACGTTCGTCGGGGAGACCATCGGGGAGACCCAGCTGGAGATGCTCTCCCGCTCGTGGCGCTCCTTCGGTGAGACTCGGAAGAGGTACGACGCGGCGCAGTTCCTCGACGTCGACTACCGCGGCTTCGTCCGGGACCCCGTCGGCACCGTCGAGAACATCTACGGCCACTTCGACATCCCCTGGAGCGATGCTGCCCGAGCCGAGGTCTCCCGCATCGACGCCGAGTCCCGTTCGGGGAGCGCCCGGCCCAAGCACGACTACAGCCTGGCCGACTACGGGCTGACGGAGGACGAGGTTCGCCAGGCGTTCACCCTCTGATTCCGTACGGCCTCCACCACTGCTCCATCGAGGTGTCCTACGGTTCGACGCGAGCTCACCGGGGTGCGGCTCATGACGCCGTCCGACCAGGGGAGCCACGTGATGAGCCATGCCGCTGCGGTGCTGAGCGCCGAGCCGACGGAGGCGCCTGCCAGGCCGTCGGCCAGGCTGGTCACGGTGCTGGCCCTGCTGGCCGCGTTCGCGGCCTCGATGAGCCTCTACGTCGCCACCACCCAGGCACTGTCGTACCACGCGCGTGACGAGGGCCCGAACGCGTCGTACGCCATCTCGCTCCTCGCGGGCGACCTGCCCACGATCGACACGCCCGTGGCGCACGACCGGGCGCGCTTCCCCCAGATCACCCGCGGCGCGAACCGGGAGGAGTTCGATCGCCACCGGATGATCTGGACCGCCAACCATCCGCCGCTCTACTACCTCCTCGGCGTGCCGTGGGTCGCCCTGGCCGACGCACTCGAGAACCCGCACGTGCTGATCGCCGGGATGCGTGCGGTGAGCGCCCTGGCGTACGGAGCGTTGGTGTTCCTGGTCGGTCTGATCGCCTTCGAGGTCACCCCGCGGCGCCCGGCCGCAGCGATGCTCGCCACTGCGATCACGGCCTCGCCGGCCGTGCTGGCGGTCGCGGCGGGGTTCATCATGAACGACAGCCTCGCGGTGGCGGCCTCGTCGCTGACCGTGCTCGCGACCCTGCGCATCCTCCGCCTCGGGGTGACCCGGAACCGGATGATCGTGATGGCGGTCGCCGGAACCCTGGCCGCCGCGACGAAGGCGCCCGGCGTGATCACGGTGATCATGTGCGGTGCCGCGCTCGGGGTGACGCTGCTGCTCCGTGACCGCACCCGGATGGGCCTGCTCCGGGCCGCCTGGCTGACCGCGATCGCCACCGGGGTTCCCGGCGTGGCGATCGGCTGGTTCTACCTACGCAACATCGTGCTCTACGGCGACGCGACCGCGAGCTCGGCGCTCCTGGAGCGTTACCAGCGGGTGCAGGTCGACACCTGGTTCGAGGTGATGACCGCGCCGCGCTTCTGGCACGGCTGGTACGACCACCTATGGGTGCCGCTTCAGCTGCGTGGCACCGGGCTGCACTGGATCATCGACGTCATCACGTTCGTGGCGCTGCTCGGGCTGGTCCTCGGGGTCGTCGCACGCCTACGGGATCACGGTCGCGAGCGGGGCCTCGTGGTCAGCGCTCCCCGGGTGCCGTCCGTGGCGACCGTCGGTCTGCTCGTGCTCATCGCGCACGCGTTCGTGATCATCGTCAACCTCGCCCAGTTCCGCTCCGGCGGCGGCAACCCGCACGAGCGCTACCTGATGACGATCATGCCGCTGGTCGCGATCGTGCTGGCCGTCGGCCTCCTGGCCATCGTCGACGCGGTGCCGTGGGGCGAGATCCGCCGGCGCGAGGAGATCGCGGCGGCCCTCGTCTCGGCGTTCCTGGTGGGGATGGCGGCTGCCACCTTCGCCACCTGGGTGCGCACCCAGATCCACTTCGGGGCGGATCGCCTGCTTCCCGAGATCCGGCCGCTGCCGTACGTCGTGCTCGGGATCGGGGTGCTCTGCGCGCTCGCTGCGGTGCTCCTCCCGCTCGTCTGGCGGTCTCGTGGAGATGCTCCGCGAAACAGCACGGGTCTCGACCCGCTTCGCGGGTTCGCAGGCTCACCCGCTGCGCTCGCTCGACCTTCTCGCGTTGCGCGCTCGCTCGTTCCTCGCGACCGCGCAGGCTCGAATGTCGGTGGTCCCGCGTAGCCTAGGAATCATGCGTCCAGTCACCGATCTCGAGCGTCGCGTCGCCCCGTTGAAGGTGGTCTCCGACTACCAACCCTCGGGCGACCAACCGGCCGCGATCGCGGAGATCACCAAGCGGATCCAGGACGGCGTCAAGGACGTCGTCCTCCTCGGCGCGACCGGCACCGGAAAGACGGCGACGGTGGCCTGGACCGCCGAGCAGCTGCAGCGTCCGCTGCTGGTGCTGCAACCCAACAAGACCCTGGCCGCCCAGTTCGCCAACGAGCTGCGCCAGCTCTTCCCGGACAACGCGATCGAATACTTCGTCTCCTACTACGACTACTACCAGCCCGAGGCGTACGTCCCCCAGACCGACACCTACATCGAGAAGGACTCCTCGATCAACGAGGAGGTCGAGCGGCTGCGCCACTCGGCCACCAACTCGCTGCTGACCCGGCGCGACGTCATCGTGGTGAGCACGGTGTCGTGCATCTACGGTCTCGGCACCCCGCAGGAGTACGTCGATCGGATGATCCGGCTGCGGGTGGGGGAGGAGCACGACCGCGACTCGATCCTGCGCCGGCTGGTGGAGATCCAATACACCCGCAACGACCTCTCCTTCACCCGAGGCACGTTCCGGGTGCGGGGAGACACCCTGGAGATCTTCCCGGTCTACGAGGAGCACGCGGTCCGGATCGAGTTCTTCGGCGACGAGATCGAGCGGCTGATGACGCTGCACGCGGTCACCGGCGAGGTCCTCACCGAGGACCAGGAGCTCTACGTGTTCCCGGCGACCCACTACGTCGCCGGCCCCGAGCGCATGGAGCGGGCGATCGACGGCATCGAGGCCGAGCTCGACCAGCAGCTGAGCACCTTCGAGAAGCAGGGCAAGATGCTCGAGGCGCAGCGGCTGCGGATGCGCACGACCTACGACATCGAGATGATGCGCCAGGTCGGGTCGTGCTCCGGGATCGAGAACTACTCGATGCACATCGACGGCCGCGAGCGCGGCTCGGCGCCCAACTGCCTGCTCGACTACTTCCCGGAAGACTTCGTCCTCGTCGTGGACGAGTCCCACGTCGCGGTCCCGCAGGTCGGCGGGATGTACGAGGGCGACATGTCCCGCAAGCGCAACCTGGTCGAGCACGGCTTCCGGCTGCCCAGCGCCCAGGACAACCGTCCGCTGAAGTGGGAGGAGTTCCTCGAGCGGATCGGCCAGACGATCTACCTCTCCGCGACCCCGGGCAACTACGAGCTCGACAAGGTCGGCGGCGACACCGTCGAGCAGATCATCCGCCCGACCGGGCTGATCGACCCCGAGGTGATCATCAAGCAGACCAAGGGCCAGATCGACGACCTGATCGGTGAGATCAACGACCGGGTCGCCAAGAACGAGCGCGTCCTGGTCACCACGCTCACCAAGAAGATGTCCGAGGACCTCACCGACTACCTGCTCGATGCCGGGATCCGCACGCGCTATCTCCACTCCGAGGTCGACACCCTCAAGCGGATCGAGCTCCTCCGCGACCTGCGGCTGGGGGAGTACGACGTCCTGGTCGGCATCAACCTGCTCCGTGAGGGTCTCGACCTCCCGGAGGTGTCGCTGGTCTCGATCCTCGACGCCGACAAGGAAGGCTTCCTGCGCTCGGACAAGTCGCTGATCCAGACCATCGGCCGTGCGGCCAGAAACGTCTCCGGCCAGGTCCACATGTACGCCGACAAGATCACCCCCTCCATGGAGTCGGCGATCGAGGAGACCAACCGCCGCCGCGCGATCCAGGTGGCCTACAACGAGGCCAACGGCATCGACCCGCAGCCGCTGCGCAAGAAGATCGCCGACATCACCGACATGCTCGCCCGCGAGGACGAGTCGACCCAGGAGCTGCTCAACACCTGGGCCGGCACCGAGGCCAAGGGCCGTGCGGGCAAGACCTCCGCCAAGGCCCCCACCCCGATGCTCGGCGACGCCGCCCGCGAGGCACGCGAGCGCGGCCTCGTCGGCCTCCCCTCCTCCGACCTGGCTCAGCTCATCGGCGATCTCACCGAGCAGATGAAGGGCGCCGCCGCCGAGCTCCAGTTCGAGGTCGCCGCCCGTCTGCGCGACGAGATCTCCGACCTCAAGAAGGAGCTCAGGCAGATGATGGAAGCCACCAAGTAGTGCGCTGGTCGAGCCGCCGGAGCCGCTAGGCGGAGGCGTGTCGAGACCAACACGGTGACCTCCGCGCTAGATCGCACCGTGTTGGTCTCGAC
>NZ_JBHVGB010000074.1:0-26137 GCF_042801335.1 Nocardioides sp. NPDC057577
GTCTTGTCTCAGCTCGATCTTGGTTCTTTAACCAGTCGTGCGGGCTTCGCCCTTACGACTGGTACGAACCAAAGTCGAAGTCGTCCAGCGCGACGGCCTGGCCGCCGGTGTTGCCGAACTCGTAGTCGTAGTTGTCGTAACCGGTCACGGAGTACGCCGCGGCGCGAGCCTCATCGGTCGGCTCGACCTTGATGTTCCGGTAGCGCTCCAGGCCGGTGCCGGCCGGGATGAGCTTACCGATGATGACGTTCTCCTTCAGACCGCGCAGCGAGTCGGAGCGGCCGTTGATGGCAGCGTCGGTGAGGACGCGGGTGGTCTCCTGGAAGGAGGCCGCCGACAGCCAGGACTCGGTGGCCAGCGAGGCCTTGGTAATGCCCATCAGCTCCGGACGACCCGAGGCCGGCTTGCCGCCCTCGGAGACCACGCGCCGGTTCTCCGACTCGAAGTCGATACGGTCGGCCAGGTCGGACGGCAGCAGGTTGGTGTCACCGGACTCGAGCACCGTGATCCGGCGCAGCATCTGCCGCACGATGATCTCGATGTGCTTGTCGTGGATGGACACACCCTGGGACCGGTAGACCTGCTGGACCTCGTCGACGAGGTGCTGCTGGGTCTTGCGGACACCGAGGATACGGAGGACCTCCTTGGGGTCCGGCGTACCGATGGTCAGCGGAGCGCCGACCTCGATGTGGTCACCGTCGGCAACCCGCAGACGCGAGCGGCGCGACACCACGTACTCCTTGACCTCGGAGCCGTCGTCCGGGGTGACCAGGACCTTGCGGGCCTTGTCGGTCTCCTCGATCTCGACGCGACCGGCGACCTCGGAGATCGGCGTGACACCCTTCGGCGTACGCGCCTCGAAGAGCTCGACGACACGCGGCAGACCCTGCGTGATGTCATCGGCCGAGGCCACACCACCGGTGTGGAACGTACGCATCGTCAGCTGGGTGCCGGGCTCACCGATGGACTGGGCGGCGATGATGCCGACCGCCTCACCGATGTCGACGAGCTTGCCGGTGGCCAGCGAGCGGCCGTAGCACTTGGCACACGTACCGGTGCGGGCCTCACAGGTGAGGACCGAACGGACCTTGACCTCGGTGATGCCGGCGCGAACCAGCTCCTCGATCTTGACGTCGCCCAGGTCCTCACCGGCGACCGCGAGAACCTCGCCGGTCGACGGGTGCTCGATGTCGACAGCGGCCGTGCGAGCGTACGCAGCGGTCTCGGCGTTGTCGTCCTTGACGACGACGCCGCCCTGGTCGACACCGATGACCTTCGGCAGACCGCGCTCGGTGCCGCAGTCGTCCTCACGGATGATGACGTCCTGCGAGACGTCCACCAGACGACGGGTCAGGTAACCCGAGTCGGCGGTACGCAGCGCGGTGTCGGCCAGACCCTTACGGGCACCGTGGGTGGAGATGAAGTACTCCAGGACGGAGAGACCCTCGCGGAAGTTCGACTTGATCGGCCGCGGGATGATCTCGCCCTTCGGGTTGGCCACCAGGCCTCGCATGGCGCCGACCTGGCGGATCTGGTTGAAGTTACCCGAAGCACCCGAGGTGACCTGCATGAAGATCGGGTTCTTGCGGTCGAACGCCGCCTCCATGGCAGCACCGACGACCTTGGCGGCCTCGGTCCAGATCTCGACGAGCTCCTGTCGGCGCTCCTCGTCGGTGACCAGACCACGCTCGAACTGCTTCTGCACCTTGGCAGCCTGGGCCTCGAAGGTCTCCAGGATCTCGGCCTTGTTCGGCGGCGTGGTGACGTCGTCGATGGAGACCGTGACACCCGAGCGGGTGGCCCAGTGGAAGCCGTTGTCCTTGAGCGCGTCCAGCGACGCCGCGACCTCGACCTTGGTGTAACGCTCGGCCAGGTCGTTGATGATCGCGCCGAGCTGCTTCTTACCGACCTCGTAGTTCACGAAGGGGTAGTCGGCCGGCAGGGTGTCGTTGAAGATCACCCGGCCCAGCGTGGTCTCGACCACGAGCGGGTCGCCCGCGGTCCAGCCCTCCGGAACGTCGTAGCCGATCGGCGGGACGATGTCGTCGAGACGGATCTTGATCTTCGACTGCAGCGTGATCTCGAGGTGGTCGAAGGCCATGATGGCCTCGGCCGGGGACGAGAAGGCACGGCCCTCGCCGACCTCACCCTCGCGGTCGGAGGTGATGAAGTAGAGACCGATGATCATGTCCTGGGTCGGCATGGTGACCGGACGACCGTCGGACGGCTTGAGGATGTTGTTGGTCGAGAGCATCAGGATGCGAGCCTCGGCCTGGGCCTCCGCCGACAGCGGCAGGTGGACAGCCATCTGGTCACCGTCGAAGTCCGCGTTGAACGCGGTGCAGACGAGCGGGTGCAGCTGGATGGCCTTACCCTCGATCAGCTGCGGCTCGAAGGCCTGGATGCCGAGGCGGTGCAGGGTGGGCGCACGGTTCAGCAGAACCGGGTGCTCGGTGATGACCTCTTCGAGGACGTCCCACACGACCGGGCGGGCACGCTCGACCATCCGCTTGGCGGACTTGATGTTCTGAGCGTGGCTCAGGTCCACCAGGCGCTTCATCACGAACGGCTTGAAGAGCTCCAGGGCCATCTGCTTCGGCAGACCGCACTGGTGCAGCTTCAGCTGCGGACCAGAGACGATGACCGAACGGCCGGAGTAGTCGACGCGCTTACCGAGCAGGTTCTGACGGAAGCGACCCTGCTTGCCCTTGAGCATGTCGGAGAGCGACTTCAGCGGACGGTTGCCCGGCCCGGTGACCGGGCGGCCACGACGGCCGTTGTCGAACAGCGAGTCGACGGCCTCCTGGAGCATCCGCTTCTCGTTGTTGACGATGATCTCCGGAGCACCGAGGTCGAGCAGGCGCTTGAGTCGGTTGTTCCGGTTGATCACGCGACGGTAGAGGTCGTTCAGGTCCGAGGTGGCGAAGCGGCCACCGTCGAGCTGGACCATCGGGCGCAGGTCCGGCGGGATGACCGGGACGGCGTCGAGCACCATGCCGACCGGCTGGTTGCCGGTCTTGCGGAAGGCGTCGACGACCTTGAGGCGCTTGAGCGCGCGGACCTTGCGCTGACCCTTGCCGGTGGCGATGGTCTCGCGCAGGTTCTCGACCTCGGCCTCGATGTCGAAGTCCTGGAGGCGCTTCTGGATCGCCGTGGCGCCCATGTGGCCCTCGAAGTACTTCCCGAACCAGGTCTTCATCTCGCGGTAGAGCAGCTCGTCGCCCATGAGGTCCTGGACCTTCAGGCTCTTGAAGGTGTCCCAGACCTCGTCGAGACGGTTGACCTCACGCTCGGTGCGGTCGCGCAACTGCTTCATCTCGCGCTCGGCGCCGTCCTTGACCTTGCGCTTGGCGTCGGACTTGGCGCCCTCTGCCTCGAGCGCGGCCAGGTCGGTCTCGAGCTTCTTGGCGCGGTCGTTGATCGCGACGTCGAGCCGGCCGGTGAGCATCTTGCGCTGCTGGTCGACCTTGGCCTCGAGCGAGGACAGGTCGCGGTGACGCGCGTCCTCGTCGACCGAGGTGATCATGTACGCAGCGAAGTAGATGACCTTCTCCAGGTCCTTCGGAGCGAGGTCGAGCAGGTAGCCCAGCCGCGACGGAACGCCCTTGAAGTACCAGATGTGGGTCACCGGAGCGGCGAGCTCGATGTGGCCCATCCGCTCGCGACGTACCTTGGAGCGGGTGACCTCGACGCCACAGCGCTCGCAGATGATGCCCTTGAAGCGCACGCGCTTGTACTTGCCGCAGTAGCACTCCCAGTCCCGGGTGGGACCGAAGATCTTCTCGCAGAAGAGGCCGTCACGCTCGGGCTTGAGCGTGCGGTAGTTGATGGTCTCAGGCTTCTTGACCTCGCCGTGGCTCCACGCGCGGATCTCGTCCGCGGTGGCCAGGCCGATCTTGAGCTGATCGAAGAAGTTGACGTCGAGCACGGTGGCTTCCAGTTCCTTCGTTAGTTCTTGGAAAGTTCAAAGGGGACTGAGGGAGGGGAGGTACGCCCGGAGGCGCACCTCCCGCTCGTCAGACTTCCTCTACGGAAGAGGGCTCGCGACGGGAGAGGTCGATGCCGAGCTCCTCGGCGGCACGGAAGACGTCTTCCTCCGCGTCACGGAGCTCGATCGCCGAACCGTCCTGGCTCAGCACCTCGACGTTCAGGCACAGCGACTGCATCTCCTTGACGAGAACCTTGAACGACTCCGGGATACCCGAGTCGGGGATGTTCTCGCCCTTGACGATCGCCTCGTACACCTTCACACGGCCGGGCACGTCGTCCGACTTGATGGTGAGGAGCTCCTGCAGGGCGTAGGCGGCGCCGTACGCCTCCATCGCCCAGACCTCCATCTCACCGAAGCGCTGGCCACCGAACTGGGCCTTACCGCCGAGCGGCTGCTGGGTGATCATCGAGTACGGACCGGTCGAACGCGCGTGGATCTTGTCGTCGACCAGGTGGTGCAGCTTGAGGATGTACATGTAGCCCACGGCCACCGGCTCCGGGAACGGCTCGCCGGAGCGACCGTCGAAGAGGCGGGCCTTGCCGTCGGTGCCGACCACACGCCGACCGTCCCGGTTGGGGAGGGTCGCGCTGAGCAGACCGGTGATCTCGTCCTCACGCGCGCCGTCGAAGACCGGAGTGGCCACCTTGGTGCCCGGGTCGGCCTTGTCGGCGTGGATCTTGATGAGGCGCTGCTTCCAGGCGCTGTCCTCGGGGTCCTCGGAGAGGTTGAGGTCCCAGCCCTGCTTGGCGAGCCAGCCGAGGTGGAGCTCCAGGACCTGTCCGATGTTCATACGACGCGGAACACCGAGCGGGTTGAGCAGAACGTCGACCGGGGTGCCGTCCTCCATGAACGGCATGTCCTCGACCGGCAGGATCTTCGCGATGACGCCCTTGTTGCCGTGACGGCCGGCGAGCTTGTCACCCACGGAGATCTTGCGCTTCTGCGCCACGTAGACCCGAACCAGCTGGTTCACGCCCGGGGGCAGCTCGTCGCCCTCCTCACGGTCGAAGACGCGGACACCGATGACGGTGCCCTCCTCGCCGTGCGGAACCTTCATCGAGGTGTCGCGGACCTCGCGCGCCTTCTCACCGAAGATCGCGCGGAGCAGACGCTCCTCCGGGGTCAGCTCGGTCTCGCCCTTCGGGGTGACCTTGCCGACCAGGATGTCACCGGTGGTGACCTCGGCGCCGATGCGGATGATGCCGCGCTCGTCGAGGTCGGCCAGCATCTCCTCGGAGACGTTCGGGATGTCCCGGGTGATCTCCTCCGGACCCAGCTTGGTGTCGCGGGCGTCGACCTCGTGCTCCTCGATGTGGATCGAGGTGAGGTAGTCCTGCTGCACCAGACGCTGGGAGAGGATGATCGCGTCCTCGTAGTTGTGGCCCTGCCACGACTGGAAGGCGACCAGGAGGTTGGCACCCAGCGCCATCTCGGCACCCTGGGTCGCCGGACCGTCGGCCAGCGGGGAGCCGACCTCGACCCGGGCGCCCTCGTCGACCAGCGGCTGCTGGTTGACGCAGTTGCCCTGGTTGGAGCGCTCGAACTTCGCGAGCTTGTAGGAGGTGTAGGTGCCGTCGTCGTTGAGGGTCTCGATCAGGTCGGAGGAGACCTCCTTGACCACACCGGCCTTCTTCGCGACGAGCACGTCACCGGCGTCGACAGCCGCGCGGTACTCGATGCCCGTGCCGACCAGCGGCGAGTCGCTGCGGACCAGCGGCACCGCCTGACGCTGCATGTTGGCACCCATGAGCGCACGGTTGGCGTCGTCGTGCTCGAGGAACGGGATCAGCGCGGTCGCGACCGACACCATCTGGCGCGGCGAGACGTCGATGTAGTCGACCTCGTCGGCCAGGAGTTCGGAGACCTCACCGTCGCGCTGGCGGACCAGCACGCGCTCGGTCGCGAACTTCATGTTCTCGTCGACGGCCGCGTTGGCCTGCGCGATGACGTAGCGGTCCTCGTCGTCGGCGGTCAGGTAGTCGATCCGGTCGGTGACGACACCGTTCTCCACCTTGCGGTAGGGCGTCTCGACGAAGCCGAACGGGTTGATCCGGCCGAAGGAGGCCAGCGAACCGATCAGACCGATGTTGGGACCTTCAGGGGTCTCGATCGGACACATCCGGCCGTAGTGCGACGGGTGAACGTCTCGGACCTCCATGCCGGCGCGGTCACGGGAGAGACCACCCGGGCCGAGAGCCGACAGACGCCGCTTGTGCGTCAGGCCCGCGAGCGGGTTGTTCTGGTCCATGAACTGCGACAGCTGCGAGGTGCCGAAGAACTCCTTCAGCGCAGCGACCACGGGACGGATGTTGATCAGGGACTGCGGTGTGATCGCCTCGACGTCCTGGGTCGTCATCCGCTCGCGCACGACCCGCTCCATACGAGCCAGGCCCGTACGCAGCTGGTTCTGGATCAGCTCGCCGACCGTCCGCATCCGGCGGTTGCCGAAGTGGTCGATGTCGTCGGCGGCGATGTCGATCGTGCCCTGCGGCATGTCGAGCTGGGCGCGCCCGTCGTGCAGCGCGACGACGTACTTGATCGTCGCGACGATGTCGTCGACGGTCAGCGTCTGCTGGTCGAAGGCCTCGGTCAGACCGAGCTTCTTGTTGACCTTGTAGCGACCGACCTTGGCGGTGTCGTAGCGCTTCGGGTTGAAGTAGTAGTTGTTCAGCAGCGTCTGCGCGGCCTCACGCGTGGGGGGCTCGCCCGGGCGCAGCTTGCGGTAGATGTCGAGCAGCGCGTCGTCCTGAGCGGTGGTGCTGTCCTTCTCGAGGGTCAGCATCATCGACTCGTACTCGCCGAACTCCTCGCGGATCTGCTCGTTGGTCCAGCCGAGGGCCTTGAGCAGCACCGTGACGTTCTGCTTGCGCTTGCGGTCGAGGCGGACGCCGACCAGGTCGCGCTTGTCGATCTCGAACTCGAGCCAGGCGCCGCGGCTCGGGATCAGCTTGGCGGTGTAGATGTCCTTGTCGGACGTCTTGTCGGCGGTGCGCTCGAAGTAGACGCCCGGGGACCGGACGAGCTGCGAGACGACAACACGCTCGGTGCCGTTGATGACGAAGGTGCCCTGTTCGGTCATGAGCGGGAAGTCGCCCATGAAGACCGTCTGGCCCTTGATCTCACCGGTGTCGTTGTTGGTGAACTCCGCCGAGACATAGAGAGGCGCGGAGTAGGTGAAGTCCTTCTCCTTGCACTCCTCGACGGTGTACTTGGGGTCGTAGAAGACAGGGCTCTCGAACGAGAGGGACATCGTCTCCGAGAAGTCCTCGATCGGGGAGATCTCCTCGAAGATCTCCTGCAGACCGGACTTGTGAGACACGTCCTCACCCGCTGCTTCGCGGGTGGCGACCTGCTCCTGCCAGCGCTCGTTACCGATCAGCCAGTCGAAGCTGTCGGTCTGGAGGGCGAGGAGCTTGGGAAGCTCGAGAGGCTCTGAGATCTTAGCGAAAGAGATGCGGCGTCGGGTGGAGTCACCCGACGAGGTGCGCGCGGCCAAGAGGAATCCTTCGACAAGGTTCGCAGGTGGATTCGCGCTGCCGACCACCGATCAGCCACCGGGCAGGCTGAGAGGCATATGAAGGCATGCGCAAAGCGCCATAGTACGGCACAAAAGCGCACTTCACAACACCGGGCCCAATTAAAAGTCCGGCGTACCTTCATTCACACCTGCGGCGCTCGAACCTCGGCGTTGTCACTGCAGTGCCATTGTCGAGCATCGCGGATGATCATGCGCCCCATCGGCACCCCGGGTCAAGCATCCGCGCCAATCGGTCCGACTCACGGAAATGTTATTCCAATCACTTGACAGGTAGCGCAAAGCCTGGGGGACCCGGTCCTGACCGGTCCTAGTCCTTGCTGGGCTGCGTCTCGAGCTTGTCGACCAGCCACTCGTCGCCGACCTTGGCCATGGTGAGCATGGCGTACTCCTGATAGCCGATGGGCGTCGTCTGCTGAGCGTTCGTGACCTGACGGTCGACCAGCACCAGCACCTGCACCGCGTCCTCGGAGACCCGGATGACGCCGGCGTCGACCGGCTTCAACGTCTTCACCACGGTCTTGGTCTCGGGAACGTTGTCGACGAGCACGGCGAAGATGCGGTCGTAGTCCTTCTTCTCGCTCGACGTCATCACCTCGTGTGCCGCGGCCTTCGACTCGTCCATCTTGCTGTAGTCGTAGGAGAGCAGCGGCACGGCCGCCTTCTTGGCCGCCTCCAGCGCCGCTGCCCCGTGCTCCTCGACGAGCAGCTTGTGGTTGCGGCTGATCTCCTTGCCCACCGCCCCCTCGACGACGCTGGTGGTGACGTTGTTGTTGGCGACGGTCGTCACCTTCTCCTGCCCGAAGAAGACCACACCGGCCCCGACGACCGCGGCCAGGGCCAGTACCCCCGCCGCCACCAGGCTCCAGTTCGGGAGCAGCGGCAGCGTACGTCCGCCGACCTCCTCCACAGCAGCCTCGTCGGCCTCGTCGGCCTCGCCGACAGGCTCGTCGCCGGGTTCCTCGTCCTCCACAGCCGGCGTCGCCTCGGCCGCAGCATCCCCGGCCTCGTCCTCGGATTCGACCTCGTCGGACTCAGCCTGCTGCGTCGCCAGCTCCGCGTCGTACGCAGCCCGCTTCTGCTCGTCCAGCAGGACGGCAGCGGCCTCGTTGCGCGTGCGGAAGCGGCGGTCGGTGGGGTCCAGGTCGGCGATCGCGGCCTTCCAGGCCGCTCGGATCTCGTCGGTGGTGGCATCGGGCTCGACGTCGAGCAGGTCGTACCAGGTCGGGCTGGTCATCGCGGAACTCATGGGGTCGCCCCTTCGCTGCTCTCGGCGGTCGGTGTCTCTTCGGCGGGGTACCAGTCGTCGACGAGCCACTTCCCGTCCTGCTTGATCAGCTCGACCTCCGTGCGGGAGAGCTGGCGGGCCGCGTCGACCCGCTCCTCGGAGCCCTCGGACTTCGGATAGCTGATCGCGATCTCGGCCACGACCAGCACGGTCGCGCTGTCCTCGTCGAGACCCGCGACGGCGGCGCTGTGCACGTCGACGGTGCGGTCGACGCTGGTCTGGACGACGGTGGCCTCGGCGAAGGCGACGTTGCCGAGGAACTCCTTCTCGAACTTCGGGGTGAGCAGCTCACCGACCCGCGAGCGATACTCCGGCATCGTCTTCTTGTCGCTGCCGACGTCGTCGGGGCCGTAGGTGTTGACCTGCTCGACGAACTTGTCGGCCGCCGACATCGCCTGCTCCCGCTGGGTCACCACCGAGTTCTCGGCCCCGCGGGTCAGCTGCCAGCCGATGTAGCCGGCCGCCGCGAGGACGATCGCGATCAGCAGGACCAGGACGCCGATGCGGAGCAGCGCGCCCCGCTGGGGCGTTGCCTGGTCGGTCTCGGTGCCCGTGTCAGGGCCGGGGTCGGTTGTGGTGCTCAAAGCGGATCACTCTCTGTGGTCAGCGGCTCCAGGAGCCATTTCCAAGCGTCATCACCGTACGCTGCGGGCGACACGGTCGATGCGGCAGCGTTCCGAGACCCCGATCCCGATCGGCTGCGTAGGTTCGGGTGGGCGGGCTACTCGGTCTCCATCGGCTGCAGGTAGAGCCACTTCCAGGCGTCGTCGCCGTAGGAGGAAGGAGCCGCGGTCGACACGGTGGTGTCATCGGACTGGTTCCAGGTGAGCTCGCCGGTCTCCGGGTCGAAGCTCGCCGCCGAGGTCGTCGCGCCGACAGCGGCGCGCGGGATCTGGCTGGAGCCACGCGGGTTGGACTTCGACGGGTCCTCGGTGCAGGAGACCTCGGTGTTGAACGGACGGCTCTCCAGGTCCAGCGGGCTGCGCTTCTTCGTGCTCTCGTAACCCTTCTTGCAGGGCGTCTGGGCGGTCAGGGCCAGTCCGAAGTGGGCCTGGGCCAGGCCCGGGTGGCCGACGTCGACGACTGCGAAGCTGCCCTCGACCACGGTCGGGAAGATCGAGAGCAGGTGCTTGACGCCGGGCAGGTTCTTCCGGACGACCTTGCCGGTCACCAGCACCTCGTTGAGGAGCTCGCTGATGTCCACGTCGTTCTGCTCCAGGAACTGCCGCAGCTCGACCGAGCTGGCCGAGCCGGCCTCGATCAGCTTGATCAGGTCCTTGTTGGAGCCGGCCAGGGTGCCGGTGAACAGCTCCAGGTCGTTGGCGAACGACTTGATCGCCGAGGTGCTGTCGAGCTGGGTCTGGAGCACCGTGTTGCTGTCCCGGATCAGGTCCGTGGTGAGCCCGAAGTTCTGGTCGGCCGTCTCCACGAAGGCAGTGCCGGTGTCGATGATGGTCTGCAGGTCCTGACCGGTGCCGGCGAACCCCTTGCCGAGCTCGTCGACGGTCGTCGTGAGCGCCTGCTGGTCGACCGAGTTCACCGTGGTGGTGACGTCCTCGAGGAGCTTCTCGGTCGGCAGCGGCGTGGTCGTGGCGGCACGGGCGATCTCGGAGCCCTCCTCGAGGTAGGGCCCGCCCTTGGACTGCGGCTGCAGCTCGACGTACTGCTCACCGACGGCGGAGCGGTTGCCGACCACGGCGAGGCTGTCGGCCGGGATCTTGTCCTTCCACGACTTGTCGATCTTGAGGGTCACGTCGACGCCGCTGCGGTTGAGCACCAGCTCACCGACCTGGCCGATCTTGACGCCGCGGTAGTCGACCTCGGCGTCCTCGTAGATCCCGCCGGACTGCGCGAAGTGGGCCACCACGACGTAGTGGTCCTTGACGAACAGGGACCCCAGGCGGGCGTAGCGCGCACCGACGAAGCTGACCCCGACGAGGGTGATCAGCAAGAAGATCATCAGCTGCATCTTCGTACGGCGGGTGATCATGAGACGCCCTCCTCATGAGTGTTGCTCGAGGTGCTCAGTCCTGAGATCAACATGGCGGTCAGTCCTGGGTCGAGCTCCTTGCTCAGCTCGTCGTAGCTCACCGCGTGCGTCCCCGGGGCGGCCCCGGCCCGACAGAAGAGGAGCAGTACGCAGCCCGAGCCGTCGTTGCCGGAGGTCCCGCTGCTGGTGTTCGGGGTGAGGTTGAGGTTGAGCAGGTCGCCCAGCGTGTCGACGAGGCCGCTCAAGGTGTCGGCCAGGCACGCCTTCGGCAGCGCACCGAGCGTGCCCTTCCCGGCGAGCCCCGAGGTGAACGCCTCCTGGCAGTTGGAGAGGGCCTTCGCGAACGCGCCGTCGCAGACCTTCTTGACCGCTTGGTTGAGCCCGTCCAGCAGGGGCTGGCCCTTCAGCCCCAGCAGCTTGTCGACGACCTGGTCCTTCGCCCAGCACACGGTCGCCGGGAGGTCAGGGGCGTTGTCGAGCAGGGTGTCGAGGTTGAGGTCGACGGTGACGTCGAGGTTGACGAAGTCACCCATGTGCAGGTTGCGCGCGGCCTGCGGCGAGCCACCGACCGCCTGGTCGACGAACGGGTAGGTCAGGATCGTGTTCATCGCCTTGACGAAGTCGTCGCCCGAGTCGGCCAGGTTCGAGAGGAGCGGCTTGAGGTCCTTCACGATGCCGATCGTGTTGTCCTTGGAGGCCCTGATGACGCGCACCCCGGTGTCGCCGAGCCGATCCAGCGCCTTGAGCATCTTGACCAGGTCGGCGCGCTGGCCGTCGAGGCTCTTGAGCGCCGAGGGCAGCTCGTCGAGGGCGGCGTCGATGGAACCCATCTGCGCGTTGGTCGCCTTCGCGAGCGCGTCGAGCGCCTCGATGGCGTCGACGATCTTCTGCTTGTTGTCGTCGAGCTCGCGAGCCAGCTCCTCGACCTGATGGAGCACGGATCGGGCGGAGTCCTCGCGGCCGGCGAGCGCCTTGTTGAGCTCGGTCGAGATCGTCTTGAGCTGGGCGACGCCACCACCGTTGAGCAGCAGGCTCAGCGCGCTGAAGACCTCTTCGATCTCCGGGTTGCGGCCGGTCTGCGCCAGCGGGATGGTCGCACCGTCGGTGAGCTTGGTCGCCTCCGGCTCCGCCGGCCTCTCCAGCGCGACGAACTTCTCGCCGAGCAGGGAGGTCTGCTGGATCGACGCCCGTGCGTTGGCCGGGAGCTCGACATCCTTCTTCAGCAGCATCTCGACGGTGGCCACCCCGTCGTCGAGCCAGATCTTGTTGATCTTGCCGACGTCGATGTCCTCGAGCTTGACGGTCGACTGCGGCACCAGGTCGAGGGCGTCCTGGAACTGGGCCGTGACCGAGATCGCGTCGTCTCCGGCGTCCACACCGCCCGGGAGCGGCAGGTCGTAGACGGAGAAGGTGCCACATCCGGTCAGCATCAGGGCGCCGACGATCACACCGACGAGCGTCTGGACGGCACGCTTCATGGTCGTCATCATTCCTGCACCTCCACGAGGCCGCCGAGCGACATGTCGTAGGGAACTCCGAAGGAGGATCCGGTGCCGGGTCCGATCGCGGCAGAGCGGTTGAGACCCGGGAGTTGCCGGATCTGGGAGCAGAGCTTCGCGCTGCTCCCGTCGGTGGCCTGGTCCACGAGACTGCACAGGAACGAGGCCGGGTTCTGGATGATCTCGTCGAGGATCATGGTGATGTTGGCGTTGGTGTCGAGCGTGCCGGTCTCGGGGTTGTAGGCGAGACCCAGGTTGTTGAGCGCCAGCGGGGCCGTCTCGAGGCTCTCGTTGAGCGCTTCGCGCTGACGCACCAGCACCTTGCCGATCCTGTTGAGGCTCTGGATGTCCTCCTTCAGGATCGACTTGTTCTCCTTGACGAACGTGGTCACCTTGGTCAACGCCACCGAGAGGTTCTTCATCGACGCGGCGAGCTCTTCGCGCTCACCCTCGAGCATCGAGGAGACCTCGGCGAGGGCCTGGGCGAAGTCGCGTACGGTCTGGTCGTTCTCGGACAGCGTGCCGATGAAGCCCTCGAGCTGCTCGGCGGAGTCGAAGAACTGCTCGTCGCGGTTGTCGAGCGTCTTGGTCAGCTTGCCGAGGTCACCGATCGTCGAGTTGATCTTCTCGCCCTCGCCGCCGAGGTTCTTCGCGGTCTGCTGGAGCAGGTCGGTGAGGGCGCCGTTCTTGTTGGCGCCGTCGGGACCGAGCGCGACCACCAGGTCGTCGACGCTGGAGTAGATCTGGTCGAGCTCCACCGGGACCGAGGTCTTGTCGGTGCTCAGCACCGCACCGTCGGCCAGCTTCTTGCCGCCGTCGTAGGCGGGCGTGACCTGGACGTAGCGGTCGCCGACGATCGACGGCGAGATGATGACGGCCTTGGCATCCGCGGGCAGGGCGACGTCGCCCTTGTATTCCAGGGTGACCTTGACGTCGGTGCCGTTCGGCTCGACCGCGGTGACCTTGCCGACGGCGACGCCGAGCACGCGCAGGTCGCTGCCCTCGTAGACCGAGACGGTGCGTGGGAAGTGCGCCACGAGCGTCTTCTCGCCGGTGTCGCGGACCAGCGCCCACGCGCCGACGCCGAGGACCAGCGCACCGATCACGATCGGAACGATGAACTTGTTCATGAGGTCCCCCCGGTAAGAGACGGAACAGGAGGCATGTTCTGGATGTAGGTGTCCCACCAGGGGCCGTTGCCGAGGGTGTTGTTGAAGACCTTGTAGAACGGCGCCATCAGCTTCAGGGACTTCTCGAGGTTCTCCTCGTTCTTCGTGAACACGTCGAGGATCACGTCGAGGCTCTCCAGCGCGGGCTTCAGGTCGGCGCGGCTGTCGTCGACCAGCTGGGAGAGCTCCTTGGAGAGCTGCTGGGTGGAGATGAGCAGGTTGTGCACCGCCTCACGCCGCTCGACCAGCGCCGCGAAGAGCTGGTTGGCGTTGTTCATCAGCGTGATCAGGTCTTCGTCGCGCTCGTCGAGCACCTTGGTCACCCGGTCGAGCTGGGTGAGCAGCGAGTCGATGCGCTCGTCCTTGGCCGCCAGGTTGCGGGAGAGGTCCGAGACGCCGGTGAGGGCGGCCTGGAACTCCTCCGGGGTCGACCGGGTCAGGTCGGCGAGCGTGGTGAGCGCAGCGGCGAGCTGGTCCTTGTCGATGTTGGCCGAGGTGTCGGCCAGGCCTTCGAAGGCCTCGACCACGTCGTAGGGAGACTCCGTGCGGTCCACCGGGATGGTGGCGCCCGCCTTCATCTGGCCCTCGCCGGCCGGCTGCAGCTCGAGGAACATGTCGCCGAGCAGCGTCTTCACTCGTACGCCGGCACCGGAGCTCTCACCGAAGTTGACCTTCTGACGGATCTTGAAGCCGACCTTGACCTGGTTGCCGTCGAGCTCGATCGAGTTGACCTTGCCGACTCGGACACCGGCCACCCGGACCTCGTCCCCGGTCTTCAGGCCACCGGCCTCGGAGAAGTTGGCGTAGTAGGTGGTGCCGCCGCCGATCAGCGGCAGGCTGTCGGCCTTGAACGCCATCACCATCAGCATGGCGAGGACGGCGATCGAGACGGCGCCGATCTTGACGGGGTTACGTTCGCGGAAAGGGATCATCCGAGATTGCACCTCGACTGGCCGGGAGAATAGAGCGGGATGTCCAAGTCCTTGCCCTCGGGGTCACGGATCGTGCCGCGCAAGCCGCACAGGTAGAAGTTGAACCAACCGCCGTAGCTGGCCGTCGCGCCGATCTTGTCCAGCTTGATCGGCTGGAGCTCGAGGGCATCGTCGAGCTGGCGCTTGTCCTCGGCCACCTTGTCGGAGAACTCCCGGGCCTCGCGCAGGTCGTCCAGGAGCGGGTCCTTGGTCTCGTGCACCAGGTCGGCGGTCTCGACGGAGAGTGCCGAGATCTGGTCGAGCGACCCCAGGATCGCCTCACGGTCCTTGTTGAGACCGCCGACGAAGTCACGGAAGGTCACGATCAGGCTGGAGAGCTCCTTCTCGCGGTCACCCACGTGCTCGAGCACCTCGGTGAGGTTGTCGATCAGGGCGTTGATGACCTGGTCCTTCTCGGCCAGCGTCGAGGTCAGCGAGGCGGTGTGGGACAGCAGGCTCTCCAGCGTGCCGCCCTCGCCCTGGAAGACCTGGACGATCTCGTAGGAGAGGGTGTTGACGTCGTTGGGCGACAGCGCCTGGAAGAGGGGTTTGAACCCGTTGAAGAGCACCGTCAGGTCGAGCGCCGGATGGGTCTGCCCGACCGGGATGGTCTGACCCTCCTGCATCGCCGACGCGTCCCCCACCAGCTGGTTGGTCAGCGCGAGGTAGCGCTGGCCGATCAGGTTGCGGTATTTGATCGTCGCCTCGGTCGTGGTCGCGATCTGCTGCGCGCTGTCGACCGTGAAGGTGACCACCGCACTGCGGGCATCCTCCGAGATGTCGATGCCCTTGACCGAGCCGACCTTGACCCCGGCGATGCGTACGTCGTCGCCCTTGTTCACACCGGTGACGTCGGTGAAGACGGCCTTGTACTCATCGGTCTTGCCGAACGTGACGTTGCCGATCGTGATCGCGAGCAGGCCAGTGGCCAGCGTCGTGACGATCACGAAGACGATCAGCTTCCAGAAGTCCTGGAAGGTCTTGGCGTCGAAGAGCTTCACGGCGCTCATTCGTAGCTCACCTCCGCGCCACGCGCGGCCGGACCGAGCAGCGCGGCGCCGAGGTCGGGGACCTCGTCCGCGCTCATGCCCAGCCCCGGGGCGAACAGCTCGTTGATGACATCGGCCTCTGCCGACGTACCGACATAGGACAGGGCCGAGTAGCCGGTCATCCCGGTGGCGGAGCGCATGACGCCCTTTCCGGTGGGCTCGTCGACACCGTCGTTCTTATTGGGAAATGGCGCGAACGGCTTCTTCTGGTTCCACGAGGCGTTCGGGAGCTCGCCGCAGTTGGGACCGCTGTCCTCGCCGTAGCGCGGCTTGTCGGCGGTCGTGTAGGCCCGCGCCTGGTGCGGCAGGGTCTCCAGCGTGATGTGGACGGTGTAGTTGCGGAACACCTCGGTGAACTCGTCGGTCAGGACGACCATGCCGCCGATGAGGCACGGCAGCATCGGCGCGTAGCGCGCCAGCGCCTGGGTGACCGGCCGGCCGACCTCGCCGACCTGGATCAGCGTGTCGCCGTTCTTGTCGAGGAAGTCGTCGGCGGTGTTCGAGAACGCGGTGACGTCGGTCAGCATCGTGTTGAGCTGCGCCTCGCGGTCCTCGAGGGTGGTCGCGGTGACGATGGTGTTGCGCAGGATCTGACCGATCTCCGGAAGCACCGCCTGGTAGGTCCCGGAGACCTCCGTGGCGAGCTCGAGGTCCTCGATCAGCGCCGGGATCTCGGGGTTCAGCCGCTTCAGGTAGGAGTCGAGGGTGTCGAGCGACTCGCCGAGCTTCTCACCACGGCCCTCGAGCGCGGTGGCCAGCGCGTTGAGCGTGTTGTTGAGGTCAGCCGGCTGAATCGTGCGCAGCAGCGGGTAGAGATCACGCAGCACGGCCTGGACCTCGGTGGCCATCTTGGTCTTCTTGATGACGGCACCCGGCTGGATCGACGTGGTGAAGTCGGTGTCGGGCGGGATCAGCGAGACGTACTTCTGGCCGAAGAGGGTCTTGGGGAGGATCGCGCCGGTCACGTCCGGGTGGACCTTGCTGATCTCCTCGGGGAACAGGCCCAGGGTCAGCTCAGCGCCCTCGTCGGTCGGCTTCATGTCGAGGACCTCGCCGACGATCAGGCCACGGACCTTGACGTCGGCACGCTCGGGAAGCTGCAGACCGATTCGGTCGGCCTTCAGGGTGATCGTCTCGAACTGGGCGAACCTGTTGGTGAACTGGGCCCAGGTCAGGACCAGCGCGGCGAGGACCAGGGCGAGGAAGACGATCCCGAGGATCTTGCCCTTCTGCCTGCCCCAGGCGAGCGCCACGGCGCTCCGCTTGTGAGGCGTGGGCAGGTCGTGGTGGATCTCGTCACGAGAGAGTGTCTGAGTCATCCCGCCAACCTCACCGTCGTCGTGCTGCCCCAGATCGCCATCGAGAGCATCAGGTCGAGCACGGAGACGGCGACGATGCTCGTACGCACCGCCTTACCGACCGCGACACCGACCCCTGCGGGGCCGCCTGAGGCGTTGTAGCCGTGGTAGCAGTGGATCAGGATCACCACCACGGAGAAGATCAGCACCTTGCCGAAGGACCACAGCACGTCGCCGGGCGGCAGGAAGGTGTTGAAGTAGTGGTCGTACGTGCCGGCGCTCTGCCCGTAGAAGAGCGTCACGGTGAACCGGGTCGCGACGTAGGAGGAGAGCAGACCGACCACGTAGAGCGGCACGATCGCGATCAGGCCGCCGATGATCCGGGTGGTCACCAGGAACGGCAGCGACGGGATCGCCATCACCTCGAGCGCATCGACCTCCTCCGAGATCCGCATCGCGCCGAGCTGGGCGGTGAAGCCGCAGCCGACCGTCGCGGCGAGCGCGATCCCGGCGACCAGGGGCGCGATCTCGCGGGTGTTGAAGTAGGCCGACACGAAGCCGGAGAACGCGCTCGTGCCGAGCTGGTCGAGGGCGGTGTAGCCGGAGAGCCCGACCTGGGCCCCGGTGAAGAAGGTCATCGCCAGGATCACGCCGACGGTGCCGCCGATGACGGCCAGCGCGCCGGAGCCGAGGGTGACCTCGGCGAGGATCCGGAGGATCTCCTTCTTGTAGCGCGTCAGGGTGCGTGGGGACCACGCGATCGCGCGCAGGTAGAAGCCGAGCTCGTCACCGAGGTGGTCGAGGCTCTTGGCAGGCTTCTGGTAGATCGCCTTGATGTTTGCCATCCGTCTCGCCTCCTCAGGTCTTGCTCGGGACGATCTGCAGGAAGATCGCAGACATCACGAAGTTGACGATGAACAGCAGCAGGAAGGTGATGACGACCGACTCGTTCACGGCGTCACCGACGCCCTTCGGACCACCACCCGCGTTCATGCCCTTGTACGAAGCCACGATCGCCGCGATGAGACCGAAGATGAGCGCCTTGGCCAGGCCCTGCCAGAGGTCGGCCATCTGGGCCAGTGCGGTGAAGCTGGCCAGGTAGGCACCCGGGGTGCCGCCCTGGATGATGACGTTGAAGACGTAGCCGCCCATGACGCCGACGATCGAGACCAGACCGTTGAGGAAGACCGCGATCATCATCGCGGCGAGTACACGCGGGACCACCAGACGCTGGATCGGGTCGATGCCCAGAACCATCATCGCGTCGAGCTCTTCACGGATCTTCCGGGCACCGAGGTCGGCGGCGATCGCCGAACCACCGGCACCCGCGACCAGCAGCGCGGTCGCGATCGGGGCAGCCTGCTGGACGACCGCGAGGACCGCGGCCGAGCCGACGAAGGACTGCGCACCGAACTGGACGACGAGTCCACCGACCTGCAGCGCGATGACCGCACCGAAGGGGATCGCGACCAGCGCGGTCGGGACGATCGTCACCGACGCGATGAACCACGCCTGCTGGATGAACTCTCGGAACTGGAAGGGGCGCCGAAACACGGCTCGCCCCACGTCCAGACCGAACGCGAAGAGTGAGCCAGCGGTCCCGATCGGCTTCAGGACCCTGGCGGCGGTCAGAGATGACATCAGTGAGGAGCCTCTGCGGGGTCTGCTTTCACTCCGCCAGGGGCCATGGCTGCATCTGCCCTGAACGATCCCGGCGGCGGGGTGACACCGTTCTCTCGGCACCAGGCGCCCGGCGGACGCTGGTACTTGCGCGGAATGCCGTTGGACGGCTCGAGCTGCATCGGGATCGGCGGCAACGGCGGCAGGCCCATGTCCTTCTCGGCGGCCAGCTCGTCGGCGTCCTTCTCCTCCGACATCCCGATCGGGCCGATCGTCTGGGCGTTGAGGAACTGCCGCACCACCGGCTCCTCGGAGCTCAGCAGCATCTCGCGGGGCCCGTACATCGCCAGGTGCTTGTGGTAGAGCAGGCCGATGTTGTCCGGCACCGTACGCGTCGAGTTGATGTCGTGGGTCACGATCAGGAACGTCGCGTCGATCTGCGCGTTCAGGTCGATGAAGAGCTGGTTGATGAACGCCGTACGCACCGGGTCCAGGCCGGAGTCGGGCTCGTCGATCAGCAGGATCTCGGGGTCGAGGACCAGAGCACGCGCCAGACCGGCGCGCTTGCGCATACCTCCGGAGATCTCACCGGGGAGCTTGTTCTCCGCGCCGATCAGACCGACCAGGTCCATCTTCTCCATGACGATGTTGCGGATCTCGGACTCGCTCTTCTTCGTGTGCTCACGAAGCGGGAACGCGACATTGTCGAACAGATCCATCGAACCGAACATGGCGCCGTCCTGGAACAGCACGCCGAACAGCTTGCGCACCTCGTAGAGGTCTCGCTCCGAGCAGCTGGCGATGTCGACACCCTCGATGACCACAGAGCCCTGATCGGGCTTGATCAGACCGATCAGTGTCTTGAGGAGCACCGACTTGCCCGTGCCGGACGGCCCCAGCATCACGCTGATCTCGCCCGCAGGCAGGGTCAACGAGACATCTCTCCAGATGAGCTGCTTACCAAAGCTCTTGGTCAGCCCTTCGATCTTTACGTCTACACCCATCCGGGCCGGCTCCCTTCCTGTTCGCGGGGGTCTCCCTCAAGTCCCCTACTGCCCAACGGCGAAATGTGACGGGGGTTACGCACTTCCTGCGACACGCGTCACACTTTTGTAAACCATAGTGGCCTGCGAACGATGACGGTGATCACCACCCGAGACGAACTCCCCCAGCCAACACGTCGACGGTCGGATTGCGACCCTTCACGCCCGGTGTGTGTTCAAGATAACGAAACAAACCGCGAGTGGCTACTCGGGAGTAGCAACCCGCGGCTCGAATGATCGCATTGCTGCGCTGCAGTCTGACCGATCTGTTGCGGAACTGTGTCCGCGATGTAGAAAGCCCGGGCCCGGCGGAATCCGCCGAACCCGGGCTCTCGAGGGCCGAAGCCCTCAGATCACTTGACGGTGACCGTGGCGCCGGCGGCCTCGAGGGCCTCCTTCGCCTTGTCAGCGGTCTCCTTGTTGGCGGCCTCGAGGACAGCCTTGGGGGCACCCTCGACGAGCTCCTTGGCCTCCTTCAGGCCGAGGGAGGTCAGGGCGCGCACCTCCTTGATGACGTTGATCTTCTTGTCGCCAGCGGCCTCGAGGATGACGTCGAACTCGTCCTTGGCCTCCTCAGCGGCGGCGGCCGGGGCGCCCGGGGCGCCAGCGGCGGCGACGGCAACCGGAGCAGCGGCGGTGACGCCGAAGGTCTCCTCGAACTCCTTCACGAACTCGGAGAGCTCGATGAGGGTGAGCTCCTTGAAAGCGTCGAGCAGCTCGGCGGTGGTGAGCTTCGCCATGATGGCATTTCCTTTCGTGGTGGCATCCCGGCGTTTCGCCCGCCGGGGACCGGGTTACAGGTGGTGTGGACCGAAGCCTTCTCAGGCCTCGGCGGTCGCCTCGGCCTCAGCAGCCGGGGCCTCCTCGGCGGCGGCCGGCGTACCAGCACCACCTGCGAGGATCGAGGGGTCCTCCGCGGCCTTGGCCTCGAGAGCGGCAGCGAGCTGCGCGGTCTTCGAGGGCAGAGCGTTGAAGGCGTAGAGCGCCTGCGACAGCGTTGCGGTGAACGCGCCGGCAAGCTTGGCGAGCAGGACCTCGCGCGACTCGAGGTCGGCAAGCTTGCCAACCTCAGCAGCGTCGATGGCCTTGCCGTCGAGGTACCCGCCCTTGATGACAAGGTTGGGGTTGGCCTTGGCAAAGTCACGCAGACCCTTGGCCGCCTCGACGACGTCACCCTTGATGAAGGCGATCGCGGTCGGGCCGGTCAACAGGTCGTCGAAGCCTTCGATGCCGCTCTGGGAGGCAGCGATCTTGGCCAGCGTGTTCTTGACCACGGCGTAGTTTGCGTTCTCACCGAGCGAGCGGCGAAGAGTCTTCAGCTCGCCCACGGTGAGACCACGGTACTCGGTCAGCACGGCACCGCTGGAGGCGCTGAACTCGTCAGCGATCTCCGCGACGGCAGCCTGCTTGTCAGCCCGCGCCATGGGTCTCCTTCTTCCGGGAATCGATCCCACCGGCGAGGGCCCTGAATGACAAACGCCCCGAGCGCAGGCTCAGGGCGTGACGTACGTTCTCGTCGTGCTCTTCACCTACGCTGGCCGTCCGCATCCTGCGGAACCTTCGATCGAGTGCATGCGCACCTGACAACCGGCGGTCTCTGGTTTCAGACAACAATTATGCGTACGCCGCAGGGTGCCGCCAAATCGGCGGGCAGTACCTTGGCGGCATGGAGAGCCACACCTTCGGAAGGATCGGGCGCTCGGCGTCCGTCATCGGTCTCGGCACCTGGCAGCTCGGCGCCGACTGGGGCGAGGTCAGCGAGTCCGATGCGCTGGCGGTGCTCGAGGCCGCGGTGGGCGACGGGGTGACCTTCCTCGACACCGCCGACGTCTACGGGGACGGCCGGAGCGAGCAGGTGATCGGTCGGTTCCTGCGGTCGCACGACGGCATCTTCGTCGCGACGAAGATGGGGCGCCGGGTGGACCAGGTGCCCGCCAACTACACCCTGGCTGCCTTCCGCGGATGGCTGGACCGCTCGCGCACCAACCTCGGGGTCGACACCATCGACCTCGTGCAGCTGCACTGCCCGCCGTCGGAGACGATCGAGTCCGCGGCCACCTATGACGCGCTGGACACCCTGGTCTCGGAAGGGGTGATCGCTGCGTACGGCGTCAGCGTGGAGACCTGTGACCAGGCGCTGGCCGCGATCGCCAGGCCCCACGTGGCCTCCGTCCAGATCATCCTGAACGCGTTCCGGCTCAAGCCCCTGGATCTCGTGCTTCCGGCGGCCGCGGAGGCCGGTGTCGGGATCATCGCGCGGGTGCCGCTCGCCTCCGGGCTGCTGTCGGGGCGCTACTCGGAGTCGACGACCTTCGCCGCCGACGACCACCGCACCTACAACCGCCACGGCGAGGCCTTCGACGTCGGCGAGACCTTCTCCGGCGTCGACTACGCCACCGGTGTCGAGGCCGCCCAGGAGTTCGCCGCCCTGGTCGCCTCGCACGGCCCCGCCGGCGCCACCCCCGCCCAGGTCGCCCTCGCCTGGGTCGCCCAGCAGCCCGGCGTCACCACCGTCATCCCCGGCGCCCGCAACACGGCCCAGGCCCACGCCAACTCCGCCGCCGGCTCGCTGCCTGCGCTCTCCGATGCTCTGCTCTCCGGCGTACGTCAGATCTACGACACCCACTTCCGCGAGGCCGTCCACCCGCGCTGGTGACGCCCGTCGCCGAGGCGTCACCCCGGTCGGCCGAGACGTCTCGGCGCTCCGGTCGTCTCGCACGGCGTACAAATAGTGAGCCTTGGTAATGAATCGGGCAGAGTAAAGGGGTGACGACGGAGACGACGACGGAGTTCCGGTTCCGAGACATCGCGCTGGTGGCGTACGCGCCCTCGATCGTCAGCTCCATGGGGCACGGTGCGGTGATGCCGGTCCTGGCGCTTCGGGCCTCCGACCTGGGCGCGGACGCGTCCATGGCGGCGTTCGTCGTCGCGCTGCTCGGGATCGGATCGCTGGCCACCTCGTTGCCGGCCGGGTCGCTGGTGGCACGGATCGGCGAGCGACGGACGCTGATGGGCGCCGGAGCCCTCGACGCGGTCGCGATGACCGTGGCGTTCCTCAGCAGCTCGGTCGCCGTACTCGCCATCGCCGTGTTCGTGAGCGGGATGAGCTGGACGGCGTTCCTGATCGCGCGGCAGGGCTTCCTCATCGACGCGACCCCGCCCTCCCACCGGGCGCGGGCGATGTCGCTGCTGGGCGGGTCGTTCCGGCTCGGGGTCTTCGTCGGACCGCTGCTCGGCGCCGGGCTCATCCACGCTTTCGGACTCCCCGTCGTCTTCCTGTTCGCCGCCGCGATGTCGCTGTGCTCGGCGGTGATCGGCGGCTGGATGCCCGAGCTCGGCCACACCCGCTCGCGCGAGCAGGGGCATCTGAGCGTACGCAGCGTGCTGTGGACCTACCGCCGGACCTTCGCCACCCTGGGGGTGGCGGTGGTGATCATCGGGATCTCGCGGTCCGTACGCACCGGGCTGCTGCCGCTCTGGGCCGACCACATCCACCTCGAGGCCTCGGTGGTCTCGCTGCTCTTCGCCGGGGCGGCTCTGGTCGACATCGCCCTCACCCTCCCCGGCGGCTGGCTGCTCGACCACCGCGGGCGGCAGGTCGTGGCGATCCCGGTGGTGCTCGCCGTCGGCCTCGGCTGTCTGCTGCTCCCCCTCACCCACGACGCGCTCAGCCTGGGCGCGGTGATGGCGCTGATCGCCATCGGAAACGGCCTCGGCTCAGGGATCGTGATGACGCTCGGCGCCGATGCCGCACCCGAGGACGGACGCGCCCAGTTCCTCGGCGGCTGGCGGCTGTGCGGCGACCTGGGCGGCACCGGCGGACCGCTCCTGGTCTCCGGTCTGGCCGCGGTCTTCTCGATCGCCGCCGCGCCGGTCGCGCTCGGGCTATTCTCGCTCGTCGGGACAGTCTGGGTCGGCTACTGGATCGGCCGCGCCGACCGCGCTCGCCTAGGGCACGATCGCGCGTGAGAGCGCTTCGGCCAGGGCTGCCTCGTCACCGGTGACCGTCAGCTCGGCGGTCCGGGGCGACGTACGACCCCAGAGCAGGAGCGCCAGGTCGTGGGCGGATCCGGTGACGGACACCTTCTGCACCGCGTTCGGAGCCCCGATCGCCCAGGTGCGGCCGGCGTCGGTGGCGCTCAGCTCGATGCGGGTGACGATCTTCCTGACACGCTTCAACGCGATCTGCCGCGGATACATCACGGTCACCACCTCGTCGACGCTGTCGGCCCAGAGCTCCGGGGTCGCCTGCGGCGTCTCGAGCCCCAGCGCCGCGCGGATGTCCCAGAGGTGGATCAGGGTCTCGTGCACCTGCCGCCGGAACCAGAACGAGACCGGCCCGCGACCGTCCTCGGTCAGCCCGTTGAGGATCCGGCCGAACGCCTCAGGCCCCAGCGTCGAGAGCGTCTCGCGCAGCTCGGCTGCCTGCTCCTCGTAGGCCGCGACCAGGTCCAACGGGACCGGCAGCGGCTCCTCGTCCTCGTCGCGCGCCATCGCCGCCGCCCAGTGGTGCACCCCCGCCAGATGGTCGGCCAGGTCCCCGACCGACCAGTCATCGCAGGACGGAACCGGCACGTCCGGGTCGGCCTGCTTCAGCACGGCCGCGAACTCGGCCTGCAGCACACCGAGGGTCACGAGGTAGTCATCAGGCGTCGGCACCTCGCAGACCCTACCGACCGCGAAGGTCGGTCTCAGCAGGACCAGGCCGCCCTGGACTACTTCTGGCGGGCGCGGTGGGCAGCCGCCTTCACCCGACTTTGGCAGCGGGTGGAGCAGAACCGGCGGCCGGCGTTCTTGGAGGTGTCGACGAAGACCCGGTCGCACGGGTCGGCCTGGCAGAGACCGAGACGGCCGGCCAGGTCGGAGCCGATCGCCAGCGCGAGGCCCGCGGCGATTCCCGCGCCCCAACCGATGACGAGGCCGGGATCGCGTCCATGGAAGTGCAGCGCCCAGCCTCCCCCTCGGGCCCGGTCGAGCTGCGGGACCGAGCCCATCTCACGCATGAGCGCGTTGACCGCGGTCGCGGCGGTGTCGAGGTCGCCACCAGCCGCCGCCTCGAACACGACGCGCAGGGACTCGGCGAGCGCGACCATCCCGTCGGCATCGGCCTCCACGACCTGGGGCTGGTAGTCGGGACGGGCGAGCAGGTCGCCGACGACCCCCGCCCGCCGGCCGGAGGGAGGCGGCTGCACCGGGCGGGTGCCGTCATGCCCCGGGGTCAAGGCGTTGACGAGCTTGCACGCCTGCTCGGTCACGGTATGCACGTGACTGTCGAAATGTATTTGACCAGTCACGAACTCAGGTCCTACCGTCTCAGGCATGACCGTCATTCAACCATTGACCAGTCACCGAGGCACGCGGTGGCCGCGATCCCTCGTCGTGTTGGTCATCGCCCGGGCGGTGAACCGGCTGGGTTCGTTCGCCATGGCCTTCATGGCGGTCGCCCTGGTCGAGGTGCACGGGGCCTCCCTCGCCACGGCCGGCGCCGTGGTGACGGCCTTCGGTGTCGCCACCATCCCCTCGAGGCTGCTCGGCGGCTGGATGGCCGACACGGTGGGTCGCCGGCCGACCATCGTCGCGGGCCTCGTCGCCTGTGCGGTGGCCCAGCTGGTCATCGCCGCGTCGTCAGGGATCGCCGGGGCACTGATCGGCGCCACGCTGCTCGGGTTGGCGTACGAGATCTACGAACCCGCGTCCCAGGCGCTGATCGCGGAGTCGGTGGATGTCGAGCGGCGGCCGGAGGCGTACGGACTCTATGGCGCCGCCATGGCTGTCGCCGGTGTCGCGGCAGGAGCAGTGGCCGCCCTCGTGGGCGGCATCGACCTGCGCCTGCTCTTCGTCGCCGACGCGGTCACGTGCCTGTGCGCCGCGGGGCTCGTCCTCGCGCTCGTACGCGACACCACGACCCGGAGCGAGGGCCGGCAGCGGTCCGGGCCGAGCCCGTGGCGCGACCGCCGGCTGATGACGATGCTTGCGCTCGGTACCGGGTTCGCCACCGCGTGGATCCTGAGCACGATCGCGCTCCCGCTGACCGTCTCCGCCCGCGGGCACGACGCCGCGGCCACCGGCTGGCTGCTCGTCGTCGCCGCGCTGGTCACGATCGCAGGCCAGCGCCTGCTCCGCGGCGCCGCCGCCCGGCCCTTCACGCTCATCCGTGCGGGCCTGGTCCTGATGGCTGTCGGCTTCGCCGTGATCGCGTACGCCACTCCGCTGCCGCTCCTCGCCGTCGGCTCCGCGATCGTCGCGCTCGGCGAGGTGCTTCTCCTGGGGCCACCGATCGCGCTCGTGGCCGGCCTGGCGGCGACCGACGGCTCGCGGGCGGGCTACCTGGCGGCGTACGGGACCTGTTGGGGGATCGCGCAGACGATCGGGCCGATGCTGGCGACCGGCCTGTTGTCGCACGGGGTGCCGACGGTCTGGCTCACCGGCGCGGTTCTCTGCCTCGCGCTGGCCATGGTCACCGCACCCGTGGCGCGGGGGGTGTTGAGCCCGGGGGCGCGGGGGGCAAAACCCCCCACACCCCCCCCGGGGGCCAACCCCCGGGGGGCGCGGGGGGGGGGGGGGGCGCCGGCCGGGGGGGGCCCCCCCCCGCGACCGCCATCCGGCGCATCTCGTCGGTCACCACCTCGAGGTAGCGCACCATGAACGCCATGATCTGCACCAGCTGCTGAGGCAGCCGCAGCC
>NZ_JBHVGB010000075.1:0-25430 GCF_042801335.1 Nocardioides sp. NPDC057577
CAACTCGCGGGACGCCGTCCTAGGGGAAAGATCAGACGGTCAGCTGAGCGGGCTTGGACTGGTTGGCGACGCGGTTCTCGGAGTCGATGAACCAGGCGAGCTGCTCGACGCGGGTGATGATCGCGTGCAGCAGGTCGGCGGTGGTCGGGTCCTCGGAGTCGATGTCGTCGTGGATGTCACGAGCGGTCTTCGAGGTGGCGTAGAGCGCGGCGGCGGCGAGGTCGGCGGCGGTCGCGGTGTCGACCTCGGTCGCCGGGAGCGGCGCGAGGGTGGTGTCCTCGGCGACGGTGCCGGTGCGGCCGTCGGGGAGGATGTAGAGCGCACGCATGCGCTCGGCGACCTCGTCGGTGAAGTCGCGGGCGGCGTCGACGACCTCGTCGAGGACGAGGTGCATGTCGCGGAAGTTCTTGCCCACGACGTTCCAGTGCAGCTGCTTGCCCTGCAGGCTGAGCTCGGTCAGATCGACGAGCAGGCGCTGCATCTGGGTCGCGAACGCCGGGCTCGGGACGAACGCGGGGTGCGAGGTGTGGGTGGCGCTGCTCGTGGCGGTCTGCGTGGCCATGTTCGGTGTATCCCCCTGGATCGATGTGGTTCGTTCTTGGTGACATCCACTGTGCCACCTTTTCTTGAACGATTCCAGAAAGGTTAGTCTTCCCTAAGTCATCGCCGTGGCTCGCGGCACGCCGTAGAGTCGGTCCGTGCCGCCAGCCGGAGACGATCCAGCCCCCCTCGTCGCGCGGGTTCGCCGCCCGGAGGTCTTCGAGACCAGCCGGCTGAACACGGACGCGCAGGTCGAGGCCTGGGAACGCCACAACGCGTGCGCCCTCGTGGCGCTCGAGTGCCGGCCGATCGACGGCCACGGGTTCGACGCCCAGGAGGTCAACCTGCAGCTCGACGAGATCCATCTGGCGCGGGTCCGGGCCACTCGGCACGTCGTCGAGCGGCCGGCCAGCCTCGTCAAGGAGATCCCGGCCCGGTCGATCGCCGTCTATGCCAGCCTCCGCGGCGAGGCGATCCTGGAGTACGCCGGCCGCCGCAAGGTCATCCGGCCCGGGCAGCTGATCGTGTGCGACGTCGACGCGCCCTTCCTGCGGGGCTTCGGGCACGGGCTCGAGGAGCTCGCGGTCAAGGTGCCGGTTCAGGCCTTCGCGGCTCGCACCGGGATCACGTCGATGCCGGAGCCGCTCGTCCTCGACGCCGGCCGCGACCAGGACCCGCACGGGCGAGCGCTCGTGCAGATGGTCGGCCGCGCGCTCCGCCCCCACGACCCGGTGCCGGCCGACGAGGAGGCCGTGCTCGACCTGATCTCGGTGATCGCCACCGCCGGGAAGGTCTCGCTGGCCACGGCCCACAGGGCAGCGGCGAAGGCGTTCATCGAGGACCATCTCGCCGACCCCGGCCTCTCCGCCACCACCGTCGCCGCGGGCGCCGGTATCTCCGAGCGCCACCTGTCCCGGCTCTTCGCCGACGCCGGCACCAGCGTCCCCCGCCACATCCTCGGCCGCCGCCTCGAGCTCGCCTACGCGATGCTCGCCACCGGCTCGGACCCGGCGATCCGCACCGTCGACGTCGCCGAGAAGTGCGGCTTCACCTCGGCCTCGTACTTCTCCCAGGCCTTCCGCAAGCGCTTCGGCGTCGCCGCCGGAGACGTACGCCGCGCCGCTCGTGCCTGACCGAGTTGTGTACGCCACAGCTCACGTATCGGCGCGAAAGGGTGACAAGTCCACCAAAGTCCGATAGGTCTTCCATGCGATTTTCCGCCAATCGGACCCTGCTTCCCACCTGTAGGGGCGGTGGCGGACGACACTCTCGAACACCCCACACTCTCTAAGGAGACGTACGTGCGCAACGGACTCACCACCGGACGCGGCCTGAGCATGGCCGCCGCCGGTGTCGCAGCGATGGCGCTGACCTTGACGGCCTGCGGGTCGGGCGGCATCGACGACGAAGGCGGTGGCGGCGAGGACACGCTCACCATCGGGTTCGTCTCGACCGAGACGGGCTCCTCGGCGCCGTTCGGCGAGGCGAACAGCTTCGTCGTCGACGAGATGGAGGCCTACTTCAAGGACCACCCGGTCAAGGCAGGCGA
This sequence comes from Nocardioides sp. NPDC057577, assembly GCF_042801335.1. Classification (NCBI taxonomy): domain Bacteria; kingdom Bacillati; phylum Actinomycetota; class Actinomycetes; order Propionibacteriales; family Nocardioidaceae; genus Nocardioides; species Nocardioides sp. NPDC057577. The sequence goes on from NZ_JBHVGB010000075.1 coordinate 2,090, forward strand.
CAAGGAGCTCGACGTCGAGATCGTGGTGCGCGACGCGCAGAGCGACACCACGAAGGCCGGGGCGGTGGCCGGCGACCTGATCAACAAGGACGGCGCGGACATCATCGTCGCCTCCTCGACGCCCGACATCGTCAACCCGGTCTCGGAGCAGTGCGAGGCCAACTCGATCCCGTGCATCACCACGGTCGCCCCGTGGCAGCCCTTCGCGATCCGCAGCGGCGACAAGCCGGCCGACCTGAAGTACAGCTACCACTTCTTCTGGGGTCTGGAGGACGTCGCGACGGTCTACGCCGACATCTGGGGCAAGGTCCCCAACAACAAGAAGGCCGGCGGCCTGTTCCCGAAGGACCCCGACGGGGAGGCCTGGGGCGCCAACTTCCCGGCGCTGACCGAGGCGTCCGGGGTCAAGATCGACAACCCGGGCAACTACCCCAACGGCACCAAGGACTTCTCCGCCCAGATCAGCGCCTACAAGGGCCACGACGTCCTGGTCGGCGTCCCGATCCCGCCGGACTTCACCACGTTCTGGCAGCAGGCGAAGCAGCAGGGCTACAACCCGAAGGTCGCGACCATCGGCAAGGCGCTCCTCTTCCCGAGCAGCGTCGAGGCGCTGGGCCCGATCGCCCACAACCTCTCCACCGAGGTGTGGTGGACCCCGACCGCGCCCTACAAGTCCTCGCTGACCGGCCAGTCCGCGCAGGAGCTGGCGGATGCGTACGAGGAGAAGACCGGCAAGCAGTGGACCCAGCCGCTCGGCTTCGCGCACGCGCTCTTCGAGGTCGCGACCGCGGCGGTGACCGAGGCCGGCTCGACCGACGCCGACGCGATCACCAAGGCCCTCTCCGGCCTCGAGGTCTCCACGGTCGTCGGTGACGTCGCCTGGGGCAAGGACGCGAACGTCCCGCCGTACGTCGCCAAGACCTCGCTCGCGGGCGGTCAGTGGCGCCAGGTCGAGGGCGGGGAGCACCCGTTCGAGCTGGTCGTCGTGCAGAACTCGCTGGCTCCCGACGTACCTCTCGGGGGCGAGCCCGAGGCACTCAAGTGACCTCTGCCCCACCATCGCTCGAGGTCTCCAGCGGCGTGCCCACCGGCGCGCTGCTGGAGGCCGAAGGCCTGGCCAAGTCGTTCGGCCAGGTCGTCACCGCCCGCTCGGTCTCCTTCCACGTCGCCGCCGGCGAGGCGCTCGGCATCGTCGGGCCCAACGGCGCCGGCAAGTCCACGCTGCTCAACCTGGTGACCGGCACGCTCCCGGTCGACGCGGGCGCCATCCGATTCGACGGCACCGACGTCACCCGGATGCCGGCGGCCCGCCGCACGGCCCTCGGGATCGGACGTACGTTCCAGATCCCCCGCCCCTTCGAGGGGCTCACCGTCTTCGAGAACGTGCTGGTCGGGTCCACCTTCGGTGCCGGCGCGCGTCGCCGCGAGGCCGACGCGCAGGCCTGGGAGGCGCTGGAGACGGCCGACCTGACCCGCTTGGCCAACACCCCCGCCGGCTCGCTGCGGCTGCTCGACCGCAAGCGGCTCGAGCTCGCCCGCGCGCTGGCCACCCGGCCGAGGCTGCTACTGCTCGACGAGATCGCCGGCGGCCTCACCGAGCACGAGCTGCCCGCGCTGATCGAGACCATCTCGGCGATCCGCGACAGCGGCACCGGCGTCGTCTGGATCGAGCACATCGTGCACGCGTTGCTGCAGGTCGTGGACAGGTTGATGTGCCTGGCCCAGGGCGACGTCGTCGCCACCGGCGACCCACGTGAGGTGATGGCGAGCGATGCCGTCGCCGCCGTGTATCTCGGCTCTCCCGACCTGGAAGGCGAGACCCCATGAGCATGCTGCTCGAGGTCGACGCGATCGACGTGAGCTACGGCGACTTCCGTGCTCTGCACGGCATCACCCTCACCGTCGCCGAGGGCGAGACACTGGCAGTGATCGGCGCCAACGGCGCGGGCAAGTCCACGCTGCTGAAGACCATCGCCGGCCTGCTCCGTCCGAGCGCCGGCCAGATCCGCTTCGACGGCCACAACGTCTCCCACACCCCCGCGCACCGACGGGTACGCGAGGGGATCGCGCTCACGCCGGAAGGACGCCGGATCTTCGCCTCGCTCACCGTCGAGGAGAACCTCAAGGTCGGCGCGCACGGGCGCCGGCCCGGCCCCTGGAACCTCCGGACCGTCTACGACGCATTCCCGCTGCTCGCGGAGTTGAGAACGCGCCGTGGAGCCCACCTCTCCGGCGGCGAGCAGCAGGCGACCGCCATCGGCCGGGCGCTGATGTCCAACCCGAAGCTGCTCCTGCTCGACGAGGTCTCGCTCGGCCTCGCGCCGGTCGTGATCGCCGACATCTACCGGGCGCTGCCCACCATCGCGGAGAAGGGGACGACGGTGCTCGTGGTCGAGCAGGACCTCACCCAGGCACTCACGGTCGCCGACCGGGTGCAGTGCCTCCTCGAGGGCCGCACCGTCCTCGAGGGCGCCGCGGCCGACGTCACCCGGGAGCAGGTCCAGGCGGCGTACTTCGGGGTCGATGCCTCGGACGGAAGGGAGGCCGGCTGATGGACTGGATCAACGCGGTCCTCCAAGGACTCCTGCTCGGCGGGCAGTACGCACTCCTCGCCTGCGGTCTGAGCCTCATCTTCGGCGTGATGCGGATCGTCAACCTCGCCCACGGCGTCCTCGCGGTCGCCTCCGCCTATCTCGCGTTCTGGCTCGTCCAGCTGACCGGGATGCCGGCGTTCCTCACCATCGTCATCGTGATACCGGTGCTCGCCGCGGTCGGCTACGCGATCCAGCGCGGCCTGTTCAACAAGGCGCTGCGCCACGGCGAGCTGTCGCCGCTGCTGGTCTCGTTCGGCCTGGCGGTCATCGGCGCCAACCTGCTCCAGGAGATCTTCACCGCAGACTCCCGCAAGATCTCGATCGGCGACCTGTCGACCTCGTCGATGAGGCTGGGCGACCTACGCATCGGTGTCTTCTCACTGATCACGCTCGTGGTGGCGGTCGCCGTCATCGTCGGCCTCCAGCTCTACCTCTCCCACACCCGCATCGGCCGCGCCATGCGCGCGACGAAGGACGACCCCGAGGCGGCCACGCTCATGGGGATCGACGAGAAGCACATGTACGCCCTGGCCACCGCGATCGCCATCGGCACCGTGGCCCTGGCGGGTGTCTTCCTCGGCATGTCGACGCAGTTCAGCCCGACGTACGGGGATCTGGTCCTGATCTTCGCCTTCGAGGCGGTCATCATCGGTGGGCTCGGCTCGTTGTGGGGCACGCTCCTCGGCGGCCTCGTGCTCGGCGTCGCGCAGACCGTCGGCGCCCAGATCGACCCGGCCTACGGCGTCCTCGCCGGTCACCTCGTCTTCCTGGTCGTGCTCCTGTTCCGGCCCCAGGGCCTGCTCCCGAAGGCGGTGGCCGCATGAGCACTCTCGCCATGCAAGATCTCAAGGTCGTACGCGGCGGCTGGCCGTCGCTCACCGGCGGCGGCGTCCTCGCCGCGATCGTGGTGTTCCTGGCCGCGGCGCCGTGGTTCGTGTTCAGCCCGGGCGACGTGACCAACCTGGTCACGCTCTTCGCGCTGATCATCCTCGGCACGACCTGGAACCTGATGGCCGGCTACGGCGGGCTCGTCTCGATCGGGCAGCAGGCATACATCGGCGCCGGCGGCTACGGCGTGATCAAGCTCGCCGACGTCGTCGGGCTGCCGATCCCGGTGGCCGTGGTGGCTGCCGGTGTGGTCTGCGCGGCCCTGGCGATCCCGACCTCGTTCCTGCTGTTCCGGCTGGTCGGAGGCTACTTCGCGATCGGCACCTGGGTGGTGGCCGAGGTCTTCAAGCTGGTCACCCAGGAGCTCCCGGGCTTCGGTGGCGGCTCCGGCATCTCGCTCACCGCCTTCCAGGGCGTCGACCGGGTGACCCGGATCGCGACCGTCTACTACCTGGCGCTCGTGCTGGCCGTGCTCGTCGTGCTCGCGACGTACCTCCTGATGCGCTCGCGCGTCGGGCTCGGCCTGACCGCGATCCGTGACGACTCGGTGGCCGCGGCCTCCCTCGGCGTCGCGGTGCGGCGCTCGCAGCGTCTCGTCTACGTCGCCGCCTCCGGCGGCGCCGGCCTGGCCGGCGCGCTGATCGCGGTCAACGGCCTGCGGGTCTCGCCCGACTCGATGTTCTCGGTCCAGTACACCGCCTTCATGATCTTCATCGTGGTCATCGGCGGGCTGGGGACGATCGAGGGCCCGATCCTGGGAGCGGTGATCTTCTTCGCGCTGCAGCAGCTGCTCGACTCGTACGGCACCTGGTATCTCATCGCGCTCGGCGCGGTCGCGATCGCCGTGGTGCTGCTCGCCCCGCGGGGGCTGTGGGGGCTGGTGACACGGGGTCGCTACGAGGTCTTCCCGGTCGGTCGCCAGGTTTATCCACAGGGTTCTCCACAAGAGCCCTAGTCTGTGGATTTCGGGTGATTTTGGACTGACTGGTCCTGATTCGAGGTAGGCTCGGCGGATGGCCTTCACTACCAAGGGCATGGCCACGCGCCAGCGGCTGCTCGAGGGCGCGGCGACCTACCTCCGCAGCACCGACCCCGGAAATGCGACGTTGGACGACATCCGCGCGGCCACCGGGACGAGCAAGAGCCAGATCTTCCACTACTTCCCGGGTGGCAAGGAGGAGCTGTTCCTCGAGGTCGCCCGGCTGGAGGCCGCCCGGGTGATCGACGACCAGCAGCCGCACCTCAGCGAGCTCGACTCGTGGGCCGCCTGGGACCGCTGGCGCAGGGCGGTCCTGGCGCGCTACCAGGCGCAGGGTGCCAACTGCCCGCTCGCGGCGCTGATGAACCAGGTGGGCAGCGTCCCCGGGGCCGCCGAGGTCTCGACCACGCTGATCCGCCAGTGGCAGGACCAGGTGCAGCGCGGCATCGAGACGATGCAGGCGAACGGCTCCGTGAGCGCCGAGCTCAACGCGCGACGTACGTCGGCCGCGATCATCGCCGGCATCCAGGGCGGTGTCTCGGTGCTGCAGGTGACGGGCAGGACCGACCACCTCGAGGCGATCCTGGCGCTCCTCATCACCCACCTGCGTGAGTCATCTCCCGCCTAGAGCCCCTGCCAGCTCGCGCCGGGAGGCGATCCCGAGCTTCGTGTAGATCTTGCGCAGATGCCACTCGACGGTGCGCGGGCTGAGGAACATCACGGCCGCGATCTCCGGGTTGGTGCGTCCGGCGGCCGCCGCGCGAGCGATCTGGGACTCTTGCGGGGTGAGGCCCTCCTGGACGGCTCCCGTCCGCCGGGGAAGGTTCTCGCCGGCCGCCGCGAGCTCCCGCGCAGCCCGGTCGGCGAAGGCCTCCGCCCCCATCGCGGCGAAGGCGTCGTAGGCCGTACGCAGCACCTGCCGCGCGTCGACGGGGCGGTTCTCCCGACGCAGCCACTCCCCGAAGAGCAGCCGCGCCCGGGCGAGGATCCAGGTCATCCACGACCCGTCGAGCTGCTCGATCGCCTCGAGGTAGAGGGCCTCCGCCTCCGCCGTGGGAGCCACCAACGCGTCGACCAGGGCCTGGACGCCCCGCGCCCACGGGGCGTCGACGCAGCGGGTCCGCTCGGCGAGCCGGTCCCGTGCCTTGGTGGCGCGGGCGAGATCACCTGTACGAGACGCGGCCTCGACCAGCTCCTGAAGCGTCCACTGCAGGACCGCGACGTCACCGTGCTCGGCGGTTCGGTCGGCCGCTTCGAGCGCTTCCGCGTAGCGACCGAGGCCGTTGAGCAGGGTCGCGCGGCTGAACCCGGTGACGGCCAGCAGCCAGCCGAGACTCCCCTCCTCGGCTTCGCGGCCGAGGGCGTCGATCTGGTCCAGCGCCGACGCCTCCTGGCCGCGGGACGCGGCGAGGATGACTGCGGTGGCCGAGCGAGGCGAGGAGCCGGTGGCCCCGCCGAGGGCCTCGGCCTCGGCGACCAGGTCCGCGGCGTCGGCGAAGCGGCCGGCGTGGATCAGCGCCATCGCGCGGGAGGACAGCGCGTAGGGCAGCAGCGAGCGGATGCCGGTCTCGCGGGCGTACGCGAGGGTGCGCTCGGTCCGGGCCTGGTAGTCGGCGTCGTCCCACACCTCGTGCACGAGGATCGCGCACAACCAGGCCAGGTCGACGTCGTTCTCGGGGCCGACCTCGGCCAGGGCTCGGGTGACCAGCGGGACCGAGGCGGCATGGCCGTCGAGGACCCAGGCCGAGAGGGCGGTGAGCAGCAGCCCGGCCGGCTCCTCACCCGCAGGTACGCCGCGGGCGGCCTCCGCCGCCCGGCGCAGCTCGTCGGTGCCGTACCGGCCGGCGTTCACGCCCGCGGCGATCGCCGCGAGGTACGTCTCGCGCGCGGCGCTCGGGTCGAGGGTCTCGAGCCGGTGGGCGGCCTCGAGCAGCGCCGGCACCGCGCCGACGCCGGCGTCGACCGCGAAGGTGACCTTGGCCCGCAGCCGCTCCAACCGGGCCCGCTGGACCAGGTCGAGCGGGCCGAGCTCGGCAGCCGAGAGCGCACCGGGCACATCGGTGAGCGCACCGCACGCGAAGAGCGCCTCGGCCGCGGCGAGCATCCGCCCTGCTCGCGTGGACGCGTCGGGAGTGAGCTCGGCCGCCCGCTCGAGGAAGGCCGCGGCGGCCGCCCGCCCTCCGCGCCCGAGCGCCCGGTCGGCGGACCGCTCCAGCTCGTCGGCCACCTCCTGGTCGGGGCCCAGCGCCGCGTGTGCGCGGTGCCAGGCGCGACGGTCCGGGTCGACCTCGGGATCGGTCGCGTCCGCGAGCGCGGCATGCACCGCACGGAGCGCGGAGGCGTCGGCCCCGCGACGGCTCGCGGAGCGGACCAGCGGATGCCGGAAGCGCACCGTCGTCCCGATCTCCAGCAGGCCGGCGTCCTCCGCCGGGGCGGCGGCGTCCAGACCGATCTCGAGACGCTCGAGGGTCCGCAGCAGCAGGGGGAGGTCGCCCACCGGCTCGACCGCAGCCGCGAGCACCAGAGTCCGAGTGTCGGCCGGCAGCGCGGCGATGCGTCGGGCGAAGCCGTCCTCCATCCGGCTGGTGAGCGGCGTGGAGCTCTGCCCGCCGAACCCGAAGTCGAGCTCGGCCCGGGTCAGCCCGCGCGGCAGCTCGAGCAGGGCGAGAGGGTTGCCCCGCGTCTCGGCGATGATCCGGTCCTGCACCCGGGCGTCCACAGGGCCGTGCAGCGCCGACTCGAGCAGGATGCGCGCGTCGGCGTCCGCCAGACCGGTGACCCGCAGCTCGGGCAGACCACTGAGCAGCTGCTCGTCACCAGGCGTGCGCGCACCGAAGACGAGCGCCACCGACTCGGAGTCGAGGCGTCGGGCGACGAAGGTCAGGATCACCTCCGACATCCGGTCCAGCCACTGGGCGTCGTCGACGACGCAGACCAGCGGGTTCTCGGAGGCGGACTCCGCCATCAGACCGAGCACGGCCAGCCCGACGATCAGCGCCTCGGGCGGTTCGCCGGCGCTGAGGCCGAACGCCGTCGCGAGCGCGGCGCGCTGCGGCTCGGCCAGCCGGTCGATGTGCGGCATCAGCGGCGCGCAGAGCTGCTGCAGCCCGGCGTACGCGATCTCCGACTCGAGCTCGACGCCCGCGGCCCGGACGACCCGGCCCGTGGTCGCGCGATCGCTCAGGTAGTCGAGCAGTGCTGTCTTGCCGGCGCCGGCCTCGCCGCGGACCACGAGCACCCGGCTCTGTCCCGCGCCGATGTCCCGCACGATCCGATCAAGGGCGTCCCGCTCCGTACGCCGCCCACGCAGGGCGGAATTCTCCGTGCTCATCGTCTGTCATTATGACGCGCGTTCGCTCACCTCCTGGAGCAGGAAGCCGTTGCCGTCCGGATCGGCGAACGAGGCGAACGAGGCGTACGACCTCCGGCCGGGGCTCAGCCCGGCCAGCCGGTGCGCGGTCCCGGTGTGGGGGAACACTCCGCCGGCGTCGTGGAAGATCTCGCTCACCTCGACACCGCAACCGAGCAGATCGCGCCGGGCCCGCTCGATGTCGGTGACGAAGAGGTGGAGGTTCTGCACCGAGCCCGGCTCGGCACCCGTGATCCCGCGCCCGATGATGATGGAGGTCGGGGAGCCGGGCGGGGTCAGCTGTACGACGCGGAAGTCGTGGTCGTCGATGTAGTCGGCGTCCTCCCGGAAGCCGATCCGGTGGTAGAAGGCCTTGGCCCGGTCGACGTCGGAGACCGGAAGCACGAGCAGCTCGAGTCTGTAGTCCATGTCGGCACTGTGGCCCAACGGACGGACGACGCGCCCGCGGTCGAGCCACTGGTGATGCCTGGCGCCGGGACACCGGTGGGTGACCCGTGGGTCGGCCAGTGTCCTTCCCTGGTGTCCGGCCAGTGGGTCTGCCGAGAGAGTCAGGGCGTCGAGAAAGACACCTCACCACAGGAGAACATCACCATGGCACTCAGCTACACCGGCACCGTCACCACCACGGGCGAGGGACGCAACGGCGGCCACATCGCGTCGAACGACGGGGCCATCGACCAGGTCCTCGCGACCCCCACCGAGCTCGGCGGCGCCGGCGGCGGCACCAACCCCGAGCAGCTCTTCGCGGCCGGCTGGTCGGGCTGCTTCATGGGTGCGCTCCGGCTCGCGGCGGGCGCCGAGAAGATCCGCCTCGACGGCATCGAGATCACCGCCGACGTCACGCTCAACCACGACGAGACGCAGGGCTTCTTCCTGACCGCGAAGCTCGAGGTCGTGGCCGGCGGCGTCGACGAGGAGACCATCCAGCGCCTCGCTGAGAGGGCCCACCAGACCTGCCCGTACTCGAAGGCCATCACCGGCAACGTCCCGGTCGAGATCATCGCGCGAGCCAAGTGACCTCGAGCGACACCCAGCCCGGGTCGGTCGACGCACTGGCCCGGGCGGCCGATGTCCTGCTGCTCGCCGCGACCACCGCGCTCGGTTGGTCCAGCCCATGGCTCCCCTATCCGACCTCCATCCACGCAGAGAGGGACTTCCATGCTTGATCGACGGAGCTTCACCAAGGCGGTCGGTCTGGCCGCGGGCACGACGGCGCTGATCGCAGCCGGAGGAGGCCCGGCCGCCGGTCAGGCACCCCGGAGGCGTCCGCACGCCCCGGAGAGCACCTCGTTCGAGGACGTCCTGCAGATCGAGGCCGGCGAGCTCAGCGTCGGGTACGTCGACCTGGGCCCGCGCGACGGCCGGCCGGTCGTCCTGCTGCACGGCTGGCCGTACGACATCCACAGCTTCGCCGACGTGGCGCCGATCCTGGCGGCCCAGGGCTACCGCGCGATCGTGCCCTACCTGCGAGGGCACGGCAGCACGACCTTCCTCTCGAGCCGGACGTTCCGCAACGCCCAGCAGTCCCGGGTCGCCCTCGACATCATCGACCTGATGGACGCCCTCGGGATCGAGCAGGCGGTGCTCGCGGGCTACGACTGGGGTTCGCGTACGGCCGACATCATCGCCGCGCTGTGGCCGGAGCGGGTCAAGGCGCTCGTCTCCGTCACGGGCTACCTCATCACCAACCGGGAGACCCAGAAGAAGCCGCTCCCGCCGGCCGCGGAGTGGGCGTGGTGGTACCAGTACTACTTCGCGACCGAGCGCGGAGCCCAGGGCCTCGCGGACGAGACGTACCGCGTCGACCTCGGCCGCCTGGTCTGGCGCTTCAACTCGCCCACCTGGGCCTTCGACGAGGCGACCTTCCTGCGCTCGGCCGAGGCCTTCGGCAACCCGGACTACGTCGACATCGTGCTCCACAACTACCGCTGGCGGCAGGGCCTGGCCGACGGCGACCGACGCTACGACGCCCTCGAGCGCAAGCTCGCCGCCGGGCCGTCGATCTCGGTCCCGACCATCACCCTCGACGGTGAGAAGGACCCGTTCACGCCCGCCGGCGACGGTGCCGGCTACCGCGACCACTTCACCGGCCCCTACGACCACCGCACGCTGGCCGGTATCGGTCACAACGTGCCGCAGGAGGCGCCGATGGAGTTCGCCCGCGCCGTGGTGGACGCCGACTCCCTCTGAGGCCGCACGACGAAGCCGCCCCGATCCAGGAGGATCGGGGCGGCTCTGTCGTTCAGGTCAGCCGAGGATCCGGCGGAAGGTCTCCTGCAGGTCGGCGGCGAACGCCTCGGGGTTCTCGTAGTGGACGAAGTGGCCACCCTTCAGGTGGGCGTTGACGTTGACCACGTTGAACATCCCGCGCGTCGGGCCGTTCTCGAAGGCGGCGATCCGGTCCTCGACCGTGTCGATGGCCGGTGGGTACGCGTCGCCGAGCAGGAACGTGAACCCGGCCGGCGGCTCCACGACCGGCCGACGGTCGTGGGAGGGCACGAACCGGTAGCGCTCCGCGTTGCGGTACATCCGGATGGAGGTGCCGATCGACTGCGTCACCCAGAAGATGGTCGCCTGGGTGAGGATGAAGTCACGCGGGAACGCTTCCTCGAAGTCGCCCCGCTTGTCGCTCCAGGACTTCCAGCGCTTGAGCAGCCAGGCCAGCATCCCGATCGGGGAATCGTTGAGGCCGTGCGTCAGCGTCGAGCCGTCCAGCATGTGCGCGGCGACGTGCGAGGCGTACGTGTCGACGAAGTACGTCCAGCCGGCCCGCCACTCCGCCGAGGCGTCCTCGGGGGCCTTGGCCCCGTCGGTCAGGTCCCAGAACCGCTCGTTCTCGAACATCCCGGGGACGAGATCATGGCCGTAGTGCAGGCCGATGATGCTGTCGGCGTACTTGTGGCCCAGCGCGCTCGTGACGAGGGCGCCGTAGTCGGAGCCGGCCACCGCGTACTTCTCGTAGCCGAGCACCCCGGTCATCAGCTCGTGCATGATGTCGGCGATCTTCCAGTAGTTCAGATCGCCACGGCCGACGGGCGTCGAGAAGCCGAAGCCGGGGAGGTCCGGGATGATCACGTCGAACGACAACGAGGGGTCGCCGCCGTGGGCGGCCGGGTCGGTCAACGGCTCGATGAGCTGGTAGCTGAACTCGCCGGGCCACGGCCAGCCGTGGTGGATGATCAGCGGGACCGGGTCGGGGCCCTTGCCGCGTACGTGGACGAAGTGCACCGGCGTGCCGTCGATCTCGACCTGGTGGCGGTCGTAGGTGTTGAGCCGCTCCTCCTGGGCGCGCCAGTCGAAGCCGTCGGCCCAGTACTCGACGAGAGGCTTCAGGTACGCGGTGCTGATCCCGTAGTAGCCCTCCTCGTTGTCGAGGTCGTCGAAGAAGCGGGTCCGCCTCAGGCGGTCCCGGAGGTCGTCCAGGGCGTCCTGCGGGACGTCGATCTTGAAAGGGGTCGCCTCGGTCATGGTGTGTGCTGCTCTCTCTGTTCGGTGTGAAGGTCGGTGTGAAGTTCGGTGCGAAGGTCAGTTGAAGAAGTCGAGCCGGACGCGGGTCTGGGTCAGCTCGGCGATCCGCCAGGAGCCGTCGGTCCTGACGAACCGGGCGTGGTAGTGGCCGAACCCGTGCATGCGGCGGAAGGGGATGGCCTCGGACAGCTCGGCGTCCTCGGGCCGGGTGACGATGTCCTCCATCGCGAAGACGCCGTTCGCGCTCGTCTCGGAGTCGACGTCGATCTCGTCGGAGAACAGGTGGTGGATCAGGGTGACGCCGGGGCCGCCGCTCGCGCCGACCGTCGCGGTGATCTCCTCGCGTCCGTTCATGTGCAGCCAGACCGACCCGTCCGGCTTGTGCGGGGTGAAGGTGCCGTCCTCGGTGAACAGGTTCGCCAGGTCCTGCCAGCGCTGGTGGTCGGCGTAGCGGACGTAGCGGGCCATCAGACGGCGTACGTCCTCGGTGATGCCGAGTCGCTCGAGGGTCTCCATGAGATTTCCTTCCTGTGTGGACTACTTGGTCCAAACAGGATGCTCCGCGAAATTTGGACCCACAAGTCCAGAATCTCGGCGGAGTGAACCCGTCGCCTTACTGGCGGGTAACATTGCTCGGGTGACCGAGACTTCGTCCCCCACGACCATCCTTGAGGCGTACGCGATCGAGCGTGCCGAGGGCACCAGCTTCACGCTGACCGTGGTCCGTGCGGCGGACCCCGAGGCGCCGACGCTGCTGGTCGTGCCCGCGATGGGCATGCCGGCCGGCTACTACGACAAGCTGATCGCGGCCTTCGCGGAGGCGGGGATCAACGTCAGCCGGATGGAGCAGCGTGGCCACGAGGAGCTCGGCGGGTGCGTCGCGGGCTGGTCCTACGACTTCGGCTACGCCGACCTCGTCGACGACATCGCCGCGGCCGTCGACCGCCTCGGCGAGCTGATCCCGACCTCGGCCGGCGCGGCGTACGTCCTCGGGCACAGCCTCGGCGGCCAGGCCGCCAGCGCCTACGCAGCCCTGCACCCCGACCGGGTCGCCGGTCTGATCTACGTCGCCTCGCAGACGCCCTACTGGCGCAACTACGGCCCGGGCTTCCTGGTCGCCAGCCAGGCGATGGGCCTGGTCGGTCGCGTCGTCGGCCACTTCCCCGGCAAGCAGCTCAAGTTCGCCGGCCGCGAGGCCCGCACCCTGATGAGGGAATGGGCGCGGTACGCCCGCACCGGCCGGCTCCGGCTCGGCAGCCCGGCCCGCGACGTCACCCCGGCCATGCGCGCCCTCGCGAAGCCCGCGCTGATCGTCTCCATCGAGGGCGACTGGCTGGCGCCCAGCGAGACGGTCGACGAGATCCACCGTCGGATGCCGGGGCTCGAGGTCGCCCGCGTGCACCTGGACGAGCCCGGCATCGACCACTTCAAGTGGGCCCGGAAGCCGGACTCGACGATCGCCGCGATCCTGGACTGGCTCTCGCGCTAGTCGCGCGTCTCGGAGTCGAGTCGAGCGGGGACCGGTTAGTCGCGGCCGAACCGAGCCGGGTTGACGCCCGCTCTGGCGCGGCCGACAGTTGTGAGATGGAGATCGCGGTGCTGGGTCCCCTGAGCGTGGACGGCGACCCGCGTCGGGTCGGTGGCCGTGACCGGTTGGTCCTGGCAGCGCTGGCCACGGCGCCCGCCGAGGCCTTCAGCGTGGACCGCCTTGCCGACATTCTCTGGGGGGATCGCCCGCCGGCTTCGTTTGCCAAGAACATCCAGGGTTGCGTGTCGCGGCTGCGCAGCCTGCTGGGAGCGGACGCGATCGGGACCGTGCCCAACGGGTATCGGCTGACGCTGCCGGTCGGGACCCTGGACTCCCAGCGGTTCGAGGAGCTGCTGAGGCAGGCACGGGCGCTCGTCGAGGACGACTGGGCATCGGCGCGCGACCTGCTCGAGTCAGCGTTGGGCCTGTGGCGGGGGTCTGCCTACCCCGAGCTCGAGGACTGGAATCGGGGCCGGCAGGAGGCAGCGCGCCTCGAGGAGCTGCGACACGACGTCGAGGAGCTGCTGATCGAAGGCGAGCTTCGCGCCGGCCGCCATCGCGAGATCGTCCCCCGCGCACGAGCGATGGTTGATGCTGCGCCGATGCGTGAGCACCGGTGGGCGCAGCTGGCACTCGCCCTGTACCGCAGCGATCGGCAGGCGGAGGCCCTGGAGGCGCTGCGTACCCTGCGCGCCCTCCTGTCCGACCAGCTCGGGCTGGATCCGGGCGAGGAGGTGGTGCGGCTCGAAGCCGCCATCCTCAACCACGACGCGGATCTCAAGGCTGCAGCCGTCAGCGCGACCCCCCGGCCACGGGTACGGCGGACCGCTCCACACATTCCCGGGGCGCCCCCGGGCCGTCGGCTGGCCGGAAGGGTGGAGGAGCTGCATGTACTGGGAGAGCTGCTGAGACGAGGGATCGACGGCTCCCCGGGCGCGGCGATCGTCCATGGCGAGGCCGGCGTCGGGAAGACGCGGTTGGTCACGGAGGCAGCCGACACGGCGCGGGATCTCGGGTACGACGTGCTGTGGGGGCGGTGCACGCGCTTCGGCGCTGCCTCGGCGCCGTACGCCCCGTTCGGGATGGCCCTGGAAGCCTGGCTGGCGAATGCATCGACGTCAGCCCGGGCTGATCTCCTGGCCGTGGCGCCACGGCTGGACTCGGTCCTCCCCTCGCTCGTTGGGGCGGCGGCCGAGGAGCCCCAACGCCTCCTTCCGGAGATTGCGCGGGGCCTGGTTCGGCTGGCGACTCACGGCCCCGCTCTGCTCGTGATCGACGATCTGCAGTGGGCAGACGTCTCGTCGCTGGACCTGTTGGGATACCTGATCGCGGGCTTCGATGCCCAGGATCTCGTCGTCATGGCGACGGTCCGCGACGAGGAGCTCGATCCGGGCCATCGACTTCACGGGTGGCTGGCCGACGTTCGCAGATTCCCCGGAGTCCGGGATCTGCGGCTCCGCCGCCTGAGGGTCGAGGAGACGGAGCAGCAACTGGAGGCGCTGCTCGGTGCCAGCCCGAGCCTGAAACTGCTGGAGGCGGTCCACGGCCGGTCCTTGGGCAATGCGTACCTCACCGAGCTGCTGGCGCAGGACCTCGACACGGAAAGTGAAGCCCTTGCGGCGGCCCTCCCCGACGTCCTGGCGGACGCACTGCTGGCCGCGTGGCGCCGGCTCGGTCAGGACGCCCAGGAGGTCGCGCGACTGCTCTCGGTCGCCGGCCGACCGCTGACGTTCGACGAGTATGCCGTCATGGCCGGCCTGATCGCACTCGACAGCCAGGCCCTGTCCCGGTGCCTGGTGCAGGCGACCGCCGTTGGAGTGGTCACGGTCGACCGCGATGACCGCTACTGGTTCCGTCATCCGCTGCTGGCCGAAGTCCTCTACGACACGTTCCTCCCCGGGCAGGCCGTTCCGTTGCATGCGGCGATCGCCGGCACCTTGACCACGCCCAGCGGCTCGAGGGCCGGGGAGATGCGCCGCTGGGGAGACCTCGCCCTGCACCACGAACGGGCGGGTGCCGTCGACGAGGCGGTCCGTTGCTCGCTGGCGGCGGCCGGGCTGGCCGAGCATTTGCGCGTCTTCCCCGAGCAGCTGACCCACCTGAGGCGCGTCATCGAGCTCCTGCCGAGGGCCGGTGAACCGACCCGACGGGCTGTCGGTGACCAGGTCCTCCTGCTCACCCGCGCGGCGGAGGTGGCCGCGTTGACGGGCGACTTCGATGCGGAGTACGACTGGCTCGATCGCGCCCGCATGCTGGTCGATCGAGCCACGCACCCCCTCCTGGCTTCGAAGATCCTGTGCCTGTGGTGGGACTCGGTGTTCAACTCCGCACACACCTCGGAACGGCCCATGGCCGAGATCCGCGAGGCGGTCGACCTGGCATCGGCATTCCCAGACAGCGTGGAATACGTGCGGGCTCTGGGCCTTCTGTCCGAGACCGAATCATGGCGAGGACTGCCAGCGGCCGCTGAACACGCCGAGCAGGCACTCGAGGCCGCCGTCCGGTGCGGTACGGACCTCGCGCGAGCCGTGGGTCTCCAAGCCCAGACGTTTGCAGTGTTCGGCAGCGCCCGCGCGATGAACCACGAGTCACAGCGGGGCGACGCCGAGCGGGCGCACGAGCTGGCGCTGTCCATCGGCGATCCCGCCTTGCTGGCCCGGACCGGTTGGGGGCTGGCGCTTGCAATGCAATGGCCGGGCGAGACTCGACGCGTGGCATGGTCGGCCTACGGCGATGTCACCGCCCACGGATCACCGGTCCCCGGAGCCTGGCTGGCCATCATCGCTGCAGAGGCTGCCATGTGCGAAGGAGATCTGGCCGGAGCGCGCGACTCGCTCAAGGAGATTCTGGCCGCTCGGCTCGCCAAGATCGCCGATGTGGCCGCCAGGCTGCTGGGCTGTGTCCTTGCCTGCCGGCTGGGGAGGCTCGACGAAGCGGACCAGCATCTGCACCGCGCCGAGGAACTGATCCCGGACTTCCTGTCCATGGTGGGCCTGAACGGCGCAAGAGCCTGCGCGGAGCACTTGATCAGCCACGACAGACCCGAGCGGGCAGGACAGATGGTCCTCGACCATCTCCAACTCGACCGCAGCGACCCGGACACAGCCGCAGACCTGCTGCGGTTGGGTGCGTGGGCCGCTGCGGACCTGGCGTCGATCGACTCCTCGGGAACCGGGTCGACAGGTCGCGGGCAACGCCTGCTCGACAGGCTGCTCGAGGAAGCAGAGCGGCTTCCCTGGGATCCCTTCGCAGCCCAACCCGAACTGCGGTCGCTGTTCGAGGCAGAATCAGCTCGTTGTCGACGAAGCGACGACGAGGTCGATCTCTGGAAGACCGCCCTCGACCATTGCGTCAGTGCCCATTGGGGTTGGGAAGTGGCCGTCGCTTCATGGCGCTGCGCCGAGGCGACTGCGAGAACGGGGCAGTCCGGCCAGACGGACGCCATGCTCGAGCAGGCCCTTCAACTGGCCCGGGAGATGGGCGCCAAGCCCATCGAGCGAGCGGTGCTGGCCCTGACCGCGCCCGACGCGGATCAGCCGTCGAGGTGCTAGGTACGTACGCATTTCCGCCAACCCGCGACCCCACCTTTGAAGCGGCCCGATCGGGCCGGTAAGACTCGCCTTGAGACTGCGATCCCACACCCCGCCGCGGTCTCAGAAAGGTGAGAACATGCCAGTCTTCGACGACGGCCAGCAGGAGACCGAGGTCCCCGAGACCGAGGATGTCGTGACCACCGACGTCCTCGTCGTGGGATCCGGCCCGGCCGGTGCGTCCGCCGCGCTCTTCTTGAGCGAGCTCGGTGTCGACAACATCATGATCACGAAGTACCGCTGGACCGCGAACACCCCGCGGGCGCACATCACCAACCAGCGCGCGATGGAGATCTTCCGCGACCTGGGCATCGAGGAGCAGGTGCTGGCCGACGCGACGCCGCACGAGCTCGTCGGGGACACCGTCTTCTGCACGAGCATCGCCGGCGAGGAGATCGGCCGGATCCGCACCTGGGGCACCCGCCCGGACCGGGAGGCCGACTACCAACTGGCGAGCCCGTGCCTGACCGTCGACATCCCGCAGACGTACCTCGAGCCGATCCTGGTCCGCAACGCGACCGAGCGCGGCACCCAGACGCGGTTCTCCACCGAATACCTCAGCCACACCCAGGACGACGAGGGCGTCACCACGATCGCCCGCGACCGGCTGACCGGCCACGAGTACAAGATCCGGTCGAAGTTCCTCATCGGCGCCGACGGCGCCCGCACCCAGGTCGGCGCCGACATCGACCTGCCGCTCGAGGGCGCGATGGACATCGCCGGGTCGATGAACATCACCTTCAAGGCCGACCTCTCCGAGCTCGTCGACCACCGCCCCTCCGTCCTCTACTGGGTCATCCAGCCGGGCTCGAACGTCGGCGGCATCGGCACCGGTCTGGTCCGCATGGTCCGCCCCTGGGACGAGTGGCTGATCGTGTGGGGCTACGACATCAACCAGCCGCCGCCCGAGCTGACCGAGGAGTACGCGGTCAAGGTCATCCGCGACCTGCTCGGGATGCCCGACCTGGAGCCGGACGTGACCGGCTACTCGCTGTGGGGCGTGAACGAGATGTACGCCACCCACGCCCAGAAGGGGCGCGTCTTCTGCGCCGGCGACGCCATCCACCGGCACCCGCCGTCGAACGGTCTCGGCTCGAACACGTCCATCCAGGACTCCTACAACCTGGCCTGGAAGCTCGCTGCCGTGGTCCAGGGCTACGCCGAGCCGTCGCTCCTGGAGTCCTACTCCGCCGAGCGTGCCCCGGTCGCCAAGCGCATCGTCACCCGCGCCAACCAGTCCGCGCGCGAGTTCGGTGAGCTCTTCGAGGCGCTCGGTGTCGTCGGTCTCGAGGGCGAGGAGATGGCCAAGGCCATCGAGGAGCGCAAGGCCAACACCCCCGAGGGCGCCGCCAAGCGGGCCGCCCTGGTCACCGCGATGGAGCGCAAGAACTACGAGTTCAACGCCCACGGCGTCGAGCTCGGCCAGTTCTACGAGTCCGACGCGATCGTCTCCGACGGCACCCGGCCCGCGCCGACCGACGACGAGGACCTCTACCACCGGATGTCCACCTCGCCGGGCGCTCATCTGCCGCACGCCTGGGTCGGCGACAACGTCGAGAAGCACGCGATGCTCGACCTCGCCCCCTACACGCAGTGGACGCTGATCACCGGTGTCGCCGGCGAGGCGTGGTCGGAGGCGGCGGAAGCGGCCCGGACGAAGTTCGGGATCCCGCTCCAGACCGTCGTGATCGGTCCCGGCCGGGAGGTGACCGATCTCTACTTCGACTGGGCCAAGCTCCGCGAGGTCGAGGAATCGGGCGCGATCCTGGTCCGTCCCGACAAGCACGTCGCCTGGCGCTCCATGTCGCTTCCCGACGACCCCGGCGCGGTGCTGGGCGAGGCGGTCGCGACGCTGCTGGGCAAGGCCTGATCGTTCCGGCTGAGCGGGGGGAATCTCATGAAGTTCATGCATGAATCGCTGCCGCAGCGGGTCCGCTTCGCCACCGGCGAGGCACCCGCGGCGGTGGCCGCCGAGATCGAGACACTCGGGGCAGAGCGGGTGATGGTCATCGCCTCCACGCGCGAGGCCGAGCTCGCCGCCCGGGTGACCGATCTCGTCCCGGTCGCGGTGCGCCAGGACGAGGTCGTGATGCACGTCCCGGTCGAGGTCGCCGAGCGCGCCCGGGGCCGGGCGGCCGAGTCCGCGGTCGACGCGCTGGTGTGCGTCGGCGGCGGCTCGACCACGGGCCTGGCCAAGGCCGTCGCGCTCACCACGGGCCTGCCGATCGTGGCGGTCCCGACGACGTACGCCGGATCCGAGGCGACCAACGTCTGGGGCTTGACGTCGGGCGAGACCAAGACGACCGGCATCGACGCCCGCGTGCTGCCGAGGTCGGTCGTCTACGACGCCTCGCTGCTGACCACGCTGCCCGGCGAGATGACCGTCGCCAGCGGCCTGAACGCGCTCGCGCACTGCGTCGACGCGATGTGGGGCCCGCGGGTGGATCCCATCGACCAGGTCTTCGCCGCCGAGGGCATCCGGGGGCTCGCCACCGGACTGTCGCTGGTCGCGTCAGACGGTGCGAGCGTCGAAGGGATCGAGCAGACCCTCTACGGCGCCTACCTGGCGGCGGTCTCCTTCACGTCCGCCGGCTCGGGGATGCACCACAAGATCTGCCACGTGCTCGGCGGCATGTTCAACCTGCCGCACGCCCAGACCCACGCGGTCGTGCTGCCGCACGTGCTCGCCTTCAACGCGCCGTCCGCCCCCGAGGCGGAGGCACGGATCGCGGCGGCCTTCGGGGCGCCGAGCGCCGTGGCGGGGCTGGCGGAGCTGCGTACGAGCCTGTCTGCGCCGAAGGCGCTCAAGGACTTCGGCATGCCCGAGGACGGCATCGCCAAGGCGGTCGCCCCGATCATGGCCGCCATCCCCGACAACAACCCGACCCCGGTCACCGAGGAGAACCTGACCGCGCTGCTGACCGCGGCGTGGATGGGAGAGGAGAGCTGATGAGCACCGAGATCTCGCCGGAGCAGCAGGCGGTCGAGCAGACCCTTGTCGACACCGTGGTCGCGTCCTTCGACGCCTGCGAGGACCCGCGCCTGAAAGAGGTCATGGTCTCCCTGACGCGTCACCTGCACGCCTTCATCCGCGACGTACGCCTCACCGAGGAGGAGTGGGGCGCAGCCATCGATTTCCTGACGAAGGCCGGCCACATCACCGACGACGTACGCCAGGAGTTCATCCTCCTCTCCGACACCCTCGGCGCCTCGATGCAGACGATCAACATCAACAACCAGGCGTACGCCGACGCGACCGAGGCCACGGTGTTCGGGCCGTTCTTCGTGGAGGACTCACCGGGGATCGAGCTGGGTGGGGACATGGCCTTCGGGGCCCCGGGTGAGCCGTGCTGGGTCACCGGAACGGTCACCGGCACCGATGGAAAGCCGCTGGTCGGAGCCAAGATCGAGGTCTGGGAGGCGGACGAGGACGGGCTCTACGACGTGCAGCGGGATGCCGGCGCACGGGCGGCCCGGGCGCACCTGTTCACCGACGCCGAGGGCGGCTACCGGTTCTGGGGGCTGACGCCCACGCCGTACCCGATCCCCGACGACGGTCCCGTCGGCAAGATGCTGGCCGCGGTCGGACGCTCGCCGCTGCGCGCCTCGCACCTGCACTTCATGGTCACCCACGAGGGCTGCCGCACCCTGGTCACCCACATCTTCCCGGAGGGCGACCCGATCGGCTGGAAGGACACCGTCTTCGGGGTCAAGGAGTCGCTGATCAAGCGGTTCGAGCAGCAGCCCGCCGGGACGCCGACGCCGGACGGCCGGGCCGTCGACGGCACCTGGTCGTCGGTGCGGTTCGACATCGTCCTCGCGCCAGTGGGGGCCTGAAACGTCCCTGGCGTGCTTCGGCCACAGGGGTGTTGCCCGGGCACGTCAGGGACCCCCTCAAGGGGCCCGATGGACGATGTAGGTGAACTCCTCGTGGACCAGGACGTTGCCGGCGGAGTCCGTGATCACGAGGTGATCGGTCACGCGGGAGTCCGGCGGATAGGAGTCGAACCCGATCGGCACCTCGGTCACGGTCTCGCCTTCGGGGAGGAAGGATCCCTTCACGTCGAGCCCGCCCGGCGGAGCCGGATGGTCCAGGGTGATCCGGAGGGTCCCGTGCACCCAGCCCTCGGTCCCCTCGGGCGTCAGGATCGGCTCGTTCACCGTGAACCGATCCCCCTCCCTAAACGTTCGGATCTCCGGCCGGACCTGCATCACCCGGGTGGCGCTCTTCCGGTTCCGGGTCGCCTTGATCGTGACGTTGAACGCGGGCATCGTCCCGGTGGCAGGCGCCTTCGTGACCGCCGTGAAGGACGCCGTACGCCGCCCGGCCTGGATCGTGAGCGTGCCCGGGACCGTGACCCAGGACGAGCTCGAGGTGAGGCTCACCGCCAGGGACGTCTTGGCGACGCAGTCGAGTGTGACCGTCCCGCTGGCGCGCTGCCCGGCATGGACGTAGGCGGGCAGCGCCACGGTGGACGGCACCGGCGTGGGGTAGCACGGGGTGGCCGTGCGGACGAGTGTCACGCGGCGTACGACTCCCTTGTAGGTCGCCTTGACCCTGCCGCTGGTCCGGACCGTCGTGGGTGAGGTCCGGACGGTGACCTCACGCGTGCTCCGGCCGCCGGCGACATAGACGTACGCCGGGACCCGGATGCCGGTGCTCGCCCACAGGGCGACCTTGGCGCGCCTGGGTGTCCGGCAGGTCAACCGGATCGTGGCGGTGGTCGAGGCGCCTCCGGCCACACTGCTCCTGGCGAGGGTCAGCGACTTGAGCGCCGGCCGACAGGCTGCCTCCGCCGGCGACGGCGTCACCGCGGCCGGCACGTTGAGGACGGCGGCGGCCAGGACGAGGCCGAGAACGAGTCGGCCGAAATAGCGTGGCATGGGGTACCTCCAGATCCTCGGAAAGTACCGAAACCGCCGGCACGCGCAGCTCGCTCGTGTCGGCGGTCCCTCAGATCAGGTACCCGGGTCGAAGTCGACCTTGAGCGAGTCGAGGATCGAGGTGATGCTCTGCTCGGTGCTCGCCTTCTCGATCCCGGCCTCATGGAGGATGCCGGCGCCGTCCTCGTGCTCGAGGAGGGCGAGCAGGATGTGCTCGGTGCCGACGTAGGAATGCTCGAGCCGCAGGGCCTCGCGGAAGGTCAGCTCGAGCACCTTCTTGGCGTCGGCGGTGAACGGGATCATCTCGCCGACCTCGCCGTAGGGCTCCGGGGTAGCCGCGGTCGCCGCCGCGCGCACGGCGTCGAGGGTCACGTCCTGGGCCCTGATCGCGTGGCCCGCGACGCCCTCCGGCTCGGCGAGGAGGCCGAGCACGAGGTGGGGTACGCCGGTCTCCGCGTTCGCGGCCTTCCGTGCCTCCCCCTGGGCGGCGACGACCACTGTGCGGGCACGCGGGGTGAACTTCGCGAACCCGGCGTTCGGGTCGAGCGACTGGTCGCCGGCCTTGGGGACGTACTTCTTCTGGGCGGCCTGCTTCGTCACCCCCATCCGGGTCCCGATCTCGGTCCAGGAGGCGCCGGAGCGGCGGGCCTGGTCGACGAAGTGCCCGATCAGATGGTCGGCCACCTCGCCCAGGTGCTCGCCGACCACCATCGCGTCGGCCAGCTGGTCCAGGGGCTCGTCCCGAGCCTTCTTGATCGAGTCGATCAGGGTGTCGAGGCGTACGGCCTTGAGGGCAGGGTCTGGGGTGCTGGTCATGCGTTTCTCCTAGGTCGATCTGAAATGACAGTCATGGCACTCGCCGGAGTGGGATCGCGATGCCCACCGTGACGGTGTTCAGGGTGAACTTCCCGCCGAGGTCGTCGATGGCCGCACCGACCACCTCCAACACCGGCGCACACTGTTCGCGCGAGAGCCGGGTGAGGAAGCCTTGTGTCGGCACGAAGTCGAGCCACTCCTCGCGGGTGAAGTCACGCGACCACGAGAACCGCCACGGCTCCGGCTCTGCGAACCCGCCGAGGTCGACGAAGCGCTCGCCGACCTGCCGGGCACCCTCTTCGTACGTCTTGTCGGCCTGCTTCATGGCGCCCAAGCCGAGCGGGAGGTCGGGCGCGACGTCCCTCAGGCCCTCGAGAAGGGCATCGCCGACCGACGCGGGCGGCTCATAGACGTTCCAGAAGGCCGCGAACAACCCGCCGGGGCGCAGCACGTCTCTCACCTTCGCGGCGCCGGCAACCGGGTCCACCCAGTGCCACGCCTGCGCCGAGATGACGGCGTCGAACGTACGCCCTGCGGCATCCCAGTCCTCGAACCTCGACTCCTCCACGACGAGCCCGCGCGAGCGGGCGTACGCCGCCATCCGACCGTCCGGCTCGACGCCGAGCACGCTTGCGCCGACCGCCTGAAGCTGCCTGGCCTCGATCCCCGTCCCACACCCGACATCCAGTACCTCGGGACCGGGGGAGAGCATCAGGATCCGGGCGATCAGCTCGTCGGGATAAGCCATCCGGGCTCGGTCGTAACGGTCGGCGTCAGCACCGAACGACTCGGCCATCTGTCGTTGTCGATGCGCGGCGGCGGATTCAGAAGTGGCCATGCGTCAACTCTAGGTTGACGAATGCATGACGTCAACCGTTGGTTGACGATCTGCTGGCCCCGGATCTCGTGAAGAACATCTGCCTAGGATGTCCAGATAGGGAGGTGGTTGCCGTGGTGGTGAGCATTGACGACTATCGCCGAATGTCCGAGCCGAAGGTGTCGCTGGCCGAGTATCTGCTCAGCGGGCCGAAGATCGATGACCTCGATCTCGAGCGCGACCGTTCGCTTCCTCGTGATCTCGATGTGGACGAACTGAGATGAGCTACCTGCTCGACACCGATGTGGTGTCCGAGTGGAACGCGTGCTCCCTGTGATGGTCGACATCGCGAAGCGGCGGGGTGGCCTGAAGGCAGAAACGCAGCGGGTCGGCCATCCGTGGATGGC
>NZ_JBHVGB010000076.1:0-25424 GCF_042801335.1 Nocardioides sp. NPDC057577
CGAGTCGGCGCGTTAGAACGCGCCGGCTCGGCGAGATCTTTCTAGAGAACCGCCTCGTCGTCACCCGAGGCGGTGGCGGCTTCGACCGCGGCGAGGAATCCGTCGGCCCAGGCCTTGGAGTCGTGGTGGCGGACGGTGTCCCACAACCCGCGCATCCGGTCCTTGGCCTCGGCCTCGTCCATGTCGACGGCCTGCAGGAAGACCCGGACCATGTCGGAGACATCGTGGGGGTTGGTCAGCACCGCGCCGCGCAGCTCGGCGGCCGCCCCGGCGAACTCGGAGAGGACCAGCGTGCCGCTGGTGCCGAGGAGACCATGGACCGCGGCGTACTCCTTGGCGACCAGGTTGAGGCCGTCGCGCAGCGGGGTGATCCACATGATGTCGGCGTTGGCGTAGTAGGCCAGCAGCTCGTCGAACGGGATCGGCCGGAAGTAGAAGTGCACCGGCATCCAGCCCATCCGCGAGAACCGGCCGTTGATCCGCCCGACCGCCTGCTCGATCTGGTTCTGCAGCGTCTTGTAGACGGTCATCTCGCCGGCCGCGGGCACGCACACCAGCACCAGCGACAGCTCACCCAGCAACGACGGGTCCTCGAGGAGCGCCCGCTCGAAGGCCTCGAGCTGCTGCAGGACGCCCTTGGTGTAGTCGAGCCGGGATACGGCCAGCGCGATCCGCTGGCCCTCGAACTCGTCCGCCACCCGAGCGATCGAGCTCTGCACCGCCGGGGTGGCCAGCGTCTGCTCGATCCGGGTCGTGTCGACGCTGACCGGGTTGGCGCCCAGGTGCACCCGGCGCCCACCGACGTCGATCACCGAGGGCATGGTGTCCAGACCGAGAGCGAAGCCGTACGTCCGGAACCGAGGCGCCGAGTCCTCCGTCTCGACGACCTCGACCGGCGCCACGCCGCGGGCCACGTCGACGAAGTTCTCGACCTGGCGGGGGATGTGGAACGAGATGTAGTCGCACTGCAGCAGCGAGCCGATGATCTCGCGGCGCCACGGCACCACGTTGAACACGTCCGCACCGGGGAAGTGGGTGTGGTGCAGGAACGCGATCTTCACGTCCGGCCGCATCTCCCGCAGGTAGGCCGGCACCATCCACAAGTTGTAGTCGTGGATCCAGACGATGCCTCCGTACGCCACCTCGGCCGCCGCCTGCTCGGCGAAGGCCCGGTTGACCCGGCAATAGACCTTCCAGTCCTCCTCCTTGAACTTCGCGCGTTCCCAGAAGGTGTGCAGCAGCGGCCAGAACGCTTCCTTGGAGAAGCGTTTGTAGAAGACGTCGACGTCCTTCTTCGACAGCGGCAGCCGGGAGGCCACCAGGCCCGGGTAGAGCTTGGGGTCGACGACCGTGTGGGTGGCGAACTTGCCGCGCTTGGGGTCGTCGATGGACCAGGCGACCCAGGACCCGGTGCGCTCGGTGAAGAAGGAGAGCAGCGTCGGGATGATGCCGTTGGGGGACTTCGGGCGCCGGCGCTTGACCTCTCCGTCCTCGATCACCTCGTCATAGGGGAGCCGGTGGTAGACCATCACGAGGTCGGACTTCCCCGGGTCGTCGGCGTCGTTCTCCGGGTCGTAGATGTGCTCGTCGTCGAGCAGGTTGAAGTGCCTGATCGCCTGCAGGATCCCGCCGGTGCCGGGGGAGGTGGCGTGGAACGTACGCTCCTTGTCGCGGGTCGCGTCCAGGAGCAGGTCCTCGGCCTCGCCGACGCAGACGCCCGGGAACCCGATGTCGTACATCGACAGGTCGTTGAGCGTGTCCCCGGCGACCAGCACGCGGTCCTTGGGGATGCCGAGGTGCTCGACGAGCTTGGTGACGGTGTAGCCCTTGTTGATCCCGGCGGGCAGCACGTCGAGGTAGTGGCTGGCGGAGTAGAGCAGGTCGCAGCCGATCTCCGCGACCAGCGGTGCGAGGTCGTCGGTGACGGCCTCGGGGTCGCAGAAGTAGGAGACCCGGCGGTCCTGCGGCACGTTCTGCCGGACCAGTCCGGGGCGGTCGCCGATCTTCTCGAGCACGGTGAGCTCGCCCGGCCACTTGGCGGCGATCTCCTGCTGGATGGGCTCGACGGCGAGCAGGTCGTGTCCGGTCACGATGGTCGCGCCGACATCGCAGATGATGAAGTCGGGCGTCGGGATGGTCGGGTCCGCGAGCAGGGGCAGCACCGACTCCAGCCCACGACCGGTGACGAAGGACAGCAGTACGTCCTCGCGGCGGCTCAGCGTCTGGTACAGCTTGACCTTAGCCTCGGGGTCGCCGGCTAGGAAGGTTCCGTCCAGATCGGTCGCTAGCAGCATGCGTGCGTTGGCAGCGGACGTGTCGTTCACAAGTCTCCTCGAGGGTCGCCTGGCCTCGAGGCCGATTCGGCAGCTGGCCCGAGGCTGCGGACCCCTTGGAGGATCCGCGGGTCGACCAACCAGGCTAACAGGGGCACATGTCAGGCCGGGAACGGGCGGTTGACGCATCATCGAACCCGCGCTGAGTAGAGCCTCTCAGGAGGTCCACAAACTCGTAAGAAATTGGATGCACCTGTTCGATAACTCCATCGAGGATCCGTCGTTGATGGGGCATGCGGATCCTGCCCGCGGCCTTCAAGAAGACCGCGGGCGACCACGGTCCTCGACGTTGATCACGGGGGGCGCCGAGGCCCATGGCCGGCACGCAGATCGGTGCCGCGGGCAGGGTCCACAGCTCGTACGGATCGGTTCTCGATCCTCTTCCTCCCACCATTTCGAGCCTTTCGGCGGGTGGCTGACAGAATGCGCACATGACCGGCAGCACTGCTCCTACGACTAGGCCCAGGGTCCTTTCCGGCATCCAGCCGACGGCGGACTCCTACCACCTCGGCAACTACCTCGGCGCGGTCCGGCAGTGGGTGAGCCTGCAGGAGGAGCACGAGCCGTTCTTCTTCATCGCCGACCTGCACGCGATCACGGTCGAGCAGGACCCGAAGGTGCTCCGGGAGCGTACGCGGCGGGCCGCCGCCCAGCTCCTGGCCGCCGGTGTCGACCCGGAGCGATCCGCGATCTTCGTCCAGTCACACCTTCCCGAGCACGCCCAGCTCGGCTGGGTGATGCAGTGCATCACCTCGTTCGGTGAGGCCCGGCGGATGACCCAGTTCAAGGACAAGTCCGCCAAGGGTGGTGAGGGCGCGGCCTCCGTCGGCCTCTTCTCCTACCCGATGCTGATGGCCGCCGACATCCTGCTCTACCGCCCGGCGTACGTCCCGGTCGGCGAGGACCAGCGACAGCACCTCGAACTGACCCGCGACCTCGCGCAGCGGTTCAACAGCCGTTACAAGAAGACGTTCCGGCTTCCCGAGCCCTACATCCTCAAGGAGGTCGCGAAGATCTACGACCTCCAGGACCCGGCGATCAAGATGTCGAAGTCGGCCTCGAGCCCGAACGGCCTGATCGACATGCTCGACGACCCGAAGGTCTCGGCGAAGAAGATCCGCTCCGCGGTCACCGACTCGGAGATGGAGATCCGCTTCGACGAGGAGGCCAAGCCGGGCGTCTCCAACCTGCTCCGGATCTACTCCGCGCTGACCGGTTCCGAGATCGAGACCCTCGTCGGCAAGTACGCAGGAAAGGGCTACGGCGACCTGAAGAAGGATCTCGCCGAGGTCGTCGTCGACTACGTCACCCCGTTCCGGGAGAAGACCTTCGAGGTCCTCGAGGACCGGGCGTACCTCGACGGCATCTTGCAGCAGGGTGCGGAGAAGGCAGGCGTGGTCGCCCGCAAGACTCTGGCCGACGTCTACGAGCGGGTTGGCCTTGTGCCCCCCGCGTCGCCGCTCGGCTAGTAAGGTCGGCGCATGCGCACCATCGGTGTTGCCATCGCTATCCCGGAGCCGTGGGCGAGCCAGCTCCAGGACTACCGGACGTCTCTCGGGGACGCGACGGCGACCATGATCCCGACGCACATCACTCTTGTGCCACCGACGGAGATCCACGACGACCTGCTGCCGGACGTCGAGGGCCATCTCGAGTCCGCTGCCTCGCGGGTCGCCCCGTTCAGCGTGCACCTGCGAGGCACCGGCACCTTCCGGCCGGTCTCGCCGGTGGTGTTCGTGGCAGTGGTGCAGGGCATCTCGGGCTGTGAGCAGCTGGCCAATGCGGTCCGGCAGGGTCCGCTCGACCAGAAGCTCACGTTTCCCTATCACCCGCATGTCACGATCGCTCACGACCTTCCCGACGCTAGCCTCGACAAGGCTTTCGGTGAGCTCGCCGACTTCGAGTGCGAGTGGTCGGTCGAGGCGTTCCACCTCTATGTCCACGACGACACCGATGGCTGGCGCCCGACGCGGGAGTTCGCGCTGAGGGCAGCACTGACCGGTTGAGGCGGGCTCGGGCCCGCCCACGAACGATGGATGGGGACCTCGGGATGCTCAAAGAGAAGGTCAAGGCGAAGATCGCCGAGCTGCGGGTGCGGTTTCCGGAGCTGGACCGGGTGGTTCGCACGCAGGAGCACTACGGCGAGGTGGGTGCCGCCCAGCAGGCCGGCGCGATCACCTACTTCGGCTTCCTGTCGACCTTCCCGATCCTCGCGCTCGCGTTCTTCGCCGTGGGCCAGATCGCCAAGGTCTACTCCGGAGCAGAGAGCGACCTCGTCGAGGCGATCGACCATGTCCTGCCCGGGTTGGTCGGCGACGGCGCAGGACAGCTGAAGATCTCCGATATCGAGAGTGCGGCCAGCACGGTCGGGATCATCGGTGTCATCGGTCTGCTCTACGCCGGCCTCGGATTCATCGACGGGCTGCGCAAGGCGCTCGATGCGGTCTTCCTGGTGCCCGAGGAGGAACAGCCGGGATTCCTGGCGGCCAAGGCCCGCGACCTGGTCGCACTCATCGGGCTCGGGCTGATCCTGCTGGTGGCGGTGGCGTTCACCGGCCTCGTACGCACCTTCTCGGTCAACGTCCTGGACTGGATCGGCCTCGACGAAGGCTTCGGCTGGCTGATCGTCCTCCTCACCCTGGTGCTCGGCCTCGCCGCCAACACGGTGCTCTTCTTCGCGATGTTCCACCTGGCACCCCAGAAGGACACCCCGAAGGCTCCCCTGTGGGTCGGGGCCGTGCTCGGCGCGATCGGCTTCGAGATCCTCAAGCAGGCTTCGACCCTGCTGCTCAAGGCCACCCAAGGACAGCCCGCTTTCCAGGCCTTCGGCATCGCCCTCATCCTGGTCGTCTGGATCCACTACACCTCGATGGTGATCCTGTACGCCGCCTCCTACGCCCACGTGAGGGCGACTCGATCGTCATGAGAGAGTCGGTTCATGAAGCTCGAGAAGACTGACGGCGCGCTCCTCCTGGTCATCGGCATCTGGACGATCGCGATCTGGACCAACTTCGGCCGCAACCTCGTCAAGACCGCCAAGGACCCGGAGCAGACCCGTCCGAAGCCCTACTACATCGCCCACGCCGTGCTCGTGGTCGTCGACGTCCTTCTCGGTGGACTGCTGATCAAGCTGGGCGTGCAGCGGCTGCTGACGAGGGGATAGATCCTCAGGGGGACTCGGCCGTGTCGAGGTGGTCGACGAGGTCGGTGAGCTGGTCGCGCAGGGCGAGCGCCTCGGCATGGGTGATCCCCATCGACTCGCCGAGCTGCAGCGGCACGCCGGAGACCTGCTCCTCCAGGGCCCGGCCGTCGTCGGTGAGGCTGACCAGCACCCGGCGCTCGTCGCCGGGATCGCGGTCGCGCCGCACCAGGCCGGCGGTCTCGAGCCGCTTCAGCAGCGGCGTCAGGGTGCCGGAGTCGAGCCGTAGCCGCTGGCCGAGGGAGGTCACGGTCGACGGTTCGTCGCCCTCCCAGAGCACCAGCATCACCAGATACTGCGGATAGGTCAGCCCGGTCCCCTTGAGCAGCGTCACATAGCGCTTCGTGACGGCTCGGGTCGCTGCGTACAGAGGGAAGCAGAGCTGCAGGTCGAGCGCGAGCTGCGGATAGGTACGTCCGGACACATCCATCAGTCTACTCCCTTGCGCTATTGAGTTGTGCGCAATATAGTTGTGCACATGACACCGATCTACACAGCCACCGCAGTCAGCACCGGCGACGCCCGTAACGGCCACGTCCAGTCCACCGACGGTCTCATCGACGCCGACGTCCGCATCCCCAAGGAGATGGGTGGTGAGGGTGGCGCCACCAACCCCGAGCAGCTCTTCGCCGCCGGCTACGCCGCCTGTTTCCACTCCGCGCTCAAGCTGGTCGCGGGCAAGGCCAAGGTCGACATGACCGACTCCGAGGTCGTCGCCGACGTGAGCATCGGCAACAACGGTGAGGGCGGCTTCGGCCTCGCCGTTCAGCTCGAGGTCACCATCCCCGGCACCGACGCGGCCACCGCCCAGCAGCTCGCCGAGCAGGCCCACCAGGTCTGCCCCTACTCCAACGCCACCCGCGGCAACATCGAGGTCAAGCTCACCGTCGCCTGAGGTTCCCGTTAGCGATACGACGGGACGTACTTGTCCACTACCGCCTGGTAGGCCGACAAGAACGTCCCGTCGTATCCGTTGTGTGGTGGTTATCCACAGGGGCGCACCTAGCTGGGTGCGGGTTGATCGGATGTGGCGGACCATCGCTCTGTGATCTCTCGGGCTGCCCACTTCCAGCCGGCTCCTCACGGGGGCCGGGCGCTGGGGCTTGTCGCGCCGGTGCGGGTGGATCCGACCGGCGAGAACGGGCCGACGCCCGGGCAGGTACGGGGGAGCGCTTGGCGGAGGACCGGCCCTGGCTTGTACGTCCCTTCCTTTGTCGACTCCGATCGACCGCAGCAGCGTGTTCTGGAGGCGGCCACAGAGATCCCGGGAGGACACGTCACCGGCTGGGCAGCCTTCGCCTGGGCCGGCGCGCGCTGGTTCGATGGGGTCGACGGGAACGGCAATGCGAGGCCGGTGCCGATCGTCGTCACCAATCATCGCTATCGGACCCGGCCTGGAATCCTGCTTTCGGCCGAGCGCCTGCCACTGGGCCAGTGGTACGTCCTCGATGGCGTCAGCGGAACCCATCCGCTGCGGTCTGCGGCGTTCGAGGCGCGTCGGGCGACGACGCTCGGGCACGCGGTGGCCGTGCTCGACATGGCCCTGCAGACCGACCGTGTCTCGATCACCGAGCTGGTCGAGTATGCAGGCACGCTTAACGGTTGGTACGGAGTGGAACAGCTCCGTCAGGCCATCGGGCTCGCCGACGAGAACAGCTGGTCGCCGATGGAGCCCGAGATGCGCCTGCACTGGCAGCTCGACCTCGGTCTTCCGCATCCACTGTGCAACCATCCGATCTTCGATCTCGCCGGAGATCACATCGGCACCCCGGACCTGCTGGATGTCGAGGCCGGAGTCGTCGGCGAGTACGACGGCGGTTTCCACCTCGCCGGCGAGCGGCGGGCAGGCGACATCCAGCGGGAGAGCCTCTTTCGCAGGGCAGGTCTGGAGTACGTCACGATGACGTCGTTCGACCGGCGTGATCCGACTCGTTTCCTGCAGCGTACGCAAGAAGCGCGAGCGCGAGCGCTGCGCCAAGGTCAAGAACGCAGATGGACAGTGGACCCACCGCCCTGGTGGACCCCAACCGTCACGGTCGAACAGCGCCGGGCCCTGACGAAAGCCCAACGAAGGCGCTTCCTGAGAGGAGTCGCATGAGGCGGTGTTGGTGGATACGACGGGACGTTCTGGTCGTTCTACTCCCGGGTAACGGACAGGAACGTCCCGTCGTACCGGCGCCTGGCCGGATGCCGAAGGGCCGCTCTCCCGAACGGGATAGCGGCCCTTCTGACGTATGGCGACCAGACGGTCAGCCGAGGATCAGCGACTTGCGCAGGTCCTTGTTGAGCTGGGAGATCACGTCGAGCGGGATCTCCTTGGGGCAGGCGGCGGCGCACTCACCGATGTTGGTGCAGCCACCGAAGCCCTCGGCGTCGTGCTGGCCGACCATGGACTGCACGCGGGAGTAGCGCTCCGGCTGGCCCTGCGGCAGCTCACCGAGGTGGGTGATCTTCGCGCCGAGGAACAGCGACGCGGAGCCGTTCGGGCAGGCGGCGACGCAGGCGCCGCAGCCGATGCAGGTGGCGGTGTTGAACGCCCGCATGGCCTTGTCGCGCGGGGCCGGCACCGAGTTGGCCTCGGGGGCCGAGCCGGTGTTGGCCGAGATGTAGCCGCCGTTCTGGATGATCCGGTCGAACGCGGAGCGGTCGACGATCAGGTCCTTGACGATCGGGAACGACGAGGCGCGCCACGGCTCGATGGTGATGGTGTCACCGTCGTTGAACGAGCGCATGTGCAGCTGGCAGGTCGTGGTGACCTCCGGGCCGTGTGCCTCGCCGTTGATCATCAGCGAACACATGCCGCAGATGCCCTCGCGACAGTCGGAGTCGAACGCGACCGGCTCCTCGTCGTTGTGCAGGAGCTGCTCGTTGAGCAGGTCGAGCATCTCGAGGAACGACATGTCCGAGGACACCCCGTCCAGCTCGTACGTCTTGAGCGCACCCTTGTCGGAGGCGTCGGCCTGCCGCCAGATCTTCAGCGTCAGCTTCACTTGTAGGACCTCTGCTTCATCTCGATGGCGGTGTAGATCAGGTCTTCCTTGTGGAGCACCGGGGCGCCGTCCTCGCCACCGAACTCCCAGGCCGCGACGTAGGCGAACTCGTCGTCGTGACGCAGTGCCTCGCCCTCGTCGGTCTGGGACTCGCCACGGAAGTGGCCGCCGCAGGACTCGCGGCGGTTGAGCGCGTCGATGCACATGAGCTCACCGAGCTCGATGAAGTCGGCGACGCGGTTGGCCTTCTCCAGGTCCTGGTTGAGCGACTCGGCGGAGCCGAGGACCTTGACGTTGGTCCAGAACTCCTTCTTGAGCTCGCGGATCAGGCCGATGGCCTTCTTGAGGCCCTCCTCGCGACGGTCCATCCCGCAGTATTCCCACATGATCTGACCGAGCTCCTTGTGGATGGACTCCACGGAGCGCTCGCCGTTGATGTTCATCAGCTTCTCGACCCGGGAGGTGACCCCTTCGAGAGCTTCGACCACGGCCGGGTGGGACTCGTCGATCTTGTCGAACGGCCCGTCGGCGAGGTAGTCGGTGATGGTGTTCGGCAGCACGAAGTAGCCATCGGCGAGACCCTGCATCAGCGCCGAGGCGCCGAGGCGGTTCGCACCGTGGTCGGAGAAGTTCGCCTCGCCGGTGCAGAACAGACCGGTGATGCTGGTCTGGAGCTCGTAGTCGACCCAGAGGCCGCCCATGACGTAGTGCACCGCCGGGTAGATCCGCATCGGCAGCTCGTAGGGGTTCTCGCCCGTGATCCGCTCGTACATGTCGAGGAGGTTGTCGTACTTCTCCTCGATCTTGTCCTTGCCGAGGCGCTCGATCGCGGCACCGAGGTCGAGGTAGACGCCGCGGCGGAACTTCTTCACCGTGCCGTCGGCCTGGGTCTCGTCGACCTCCGGCCCGACCCCGCGGCCCTCGTCGCACATGTACTTCGCGGCACGCGAGGCGATGTCGCGGGGGACCAGGTTGCCGAACGCCGGGTAGATCCGCTCCAGGAAGTAGTCGCGGTCCTCCTCCGGGATCTCGCGCGGGTCCTTGGTGCAGTCCTCGGCGTTCTTCGGCACCCAGATGCGGCCGTCGTTACGCAGCGACTCCGACATCAGGGTCAGCTTCGACTGGTGCGCGCCGGTCACCGGGATGCAGGTCGGGTGGATCTGCGTGTAGCAGGGGTTGGCCATGTACGCGCCCTTGCGGTGCGCACGCCAGGCGGCCATCACGTTCGACCCCATCGCGTTGGTCGAGAGGTAGAAGACGTTGCCGTAGCCGCCGGTGGCGAGCACGACCGCGTCGGCCAGGTGGGTCTCGATCTCGCCGGTGACCATGTTGCGGGCCACGATGCCGCGGGCACGCTCGTCGACGATGATCACGTCGAGCATCTCGTGCCGGGTGAACTGCTCGACGGTGCCGGCGGCCACCTGGCGCTCCATGGCCTGGTAGGCGCCGATGAGGAGCTGCTGCCCCGTCTGGCCGCGGGCGTAGAACGTACGCGACACCTGGACGCCACCGAAGGAGCGGTTGTCCAGCAGGCCGCCGTACTCACGGGCGAAGGGAACGCCCTGCGCCACGCACTGGTCGATGATGTTGGTCGAGACCTCGGCGAGGCGGTAGACGTTCGACTCGCGCGAGCGGTAGTCGCCGCCCTTGACCGTGTCGTAGAAGAGCCGGTAGTCGGAGTCGCCGTCGGACTTGTAGTTCTTGGAGGCGTTGATGCCGCCCTGGGCGGCGATCGAGTGGGCCCGGCGCGGGGAGTCCTGGTAGCAGAAGGACTTCACGTTGTAGCCGGCCTCGCCGAGGGTGGCAGCCGCGGCGCCACCGGCCAGGCCGGTGCCGACGATGATGACGTCGAGCTTGCGTCGGTTGGCCGGGTTGACCAGACGGTTCTCGAACTTGCGGGTGGTCCAGCGGTCCGCGATCGGCCCGGTGGGCGTCTTAGGGTCGACCAGCTTGTCGCCGAGGACGTAGTAGCCCGCTGCGTCGTCGGATTTCTGGACCGAGGCCTCGTTGGTCGGGGTGAGGCCGGGCAGGTAGTGGGTTCCAGCAGCCATGTGTCAGATGTCCTTACGAGATGACGCCGAAGACGGTGAACAGGGGGACCAGCGAGAAGCCGCCGGCGATCACGATCGCGACGACCCAGCCGGCGACGCGGGCCCTGGCACGCGACTCAGCGGAGTTGGTGAACCCGAGCGTCTGGATGGCGCTGAAGGTGCCGTGGTGCAGGTGGAACGCGAGCGCGAGCATGGCGAACAGGTAGATGAGGACCATCCACCACTGCTCCGGCTGGAACGCCGCGGTCAACAGCCGGTACGGGTTCTCGGTGATGCCCGCAGCCTGTCCGCCCTCGCCCACGTTGATCTTGACGATGGTGAACTGGAGCAGGTGCCAGACGACGAAGAGGAGCAGGGCCACGCCGCCCCAGCGCATGGTGCGCGAGGAGAGCGACGAAGCCTTGTTCTTCTTCACCGCGTACTTCACCGGGCGCTGCGCGTGAGCACGCATCGAGAGCGCCACCGCCGAGCCGACGTGAGCCACCAGCGACGCCAGGAGCACCACTCGCAGGATCCAGAGGAGGCCGCCGTACGGCAGCATCGGCTCCCCGAACGTACGCAGGTGCTCGGCATACTCGTTGTAGGCCAGCTCGCCGCTGAAGGCTTTGAGGTTGCCGTACATGTGCAGGAGCACAAACAGGATGAAGACGATGCCGCTGGCCGCCATAAGGAGCTTCAGGGCGATCGTCGAGCGCGTCGACCGCGCGCCTTTGATCAGAGTCGTGGTTGCCACGGCACGCACGCTACTACCCCTCATACCCGAACTTGTACGCAGGGAGTATGTGACATTTTCGTCGCTGCGCGGGCGGGCGGGGTTACTGATCAGTATCTTGGCAACGGGTTAGGCAAGCCTAACAGCAGGGCGCGCATTCTCCGTGGTGACAGCGTGAGATTGTGAGGACCGGACCTCGCGCAGCGCGACCAGACGGGCCAGCAGCTCGTCGGCCGCATCGGTCCACGGCCGCGTCGCGACCAGCTCCCGACCGCGGTCGCCGAGCAGGTGCCGCCGGGGGTCCGAGACGACCGAGGCGACCGCATCCGCGAGCTCGCGGGCGCGGGCCGGGTTGTAGAGCACCCCGGTCTCCATGTGCTGGACGATCTCGGCTGCCGCGCCGGCCCGCGGGGCGACCACCGGGAGGGCGCTGGCCGCGGCCTCACGCAGGATGTGGCCACATCCCTCCTCCTCGCCGGGGTGGACGAGAACGTCGAGCGAGGCCAGGGCGATGGCCAGGTCGCCGGTGCCGAGCGGGCCGGTCAGCTTCGCCTGCGGGATCCGCTGCTTGAGCCAGCCGCGCTGGGGCCCGTCGCCGATGATGACGAGGCGGATCCCGGGCACCACGGTGAGCTCGGCGAGGCGGCGTACGCCATGGCTCTTGGCGAGGTTGCCCGCGTAGCCGACCACGACCAGAGGTGTCGGGCGCGACTTCGACCTGGACCAGCGGCGATGGAGCCAGTCGTCGCGCAGACTGGGCGAGAACGCGGCCGTGTCGACCCCCGGCTCCCACACCTCGGCGGCGACGTCGATCGCCGCGAGCATGCGGCGCAGGAACTCGCTTGTGACAAAGATCTCATCGGAGTACGCGGCGATCGAGGTGCTCCAGGTGAGCGCCGCCTTCGGGGAGAGAGGGGACTGCTGGACGACCACGGTGGTCGCCGTGGCCGCCGTCGGAGACGAGAGCGCCTTGCGGCCCATCCGGCCCGGATCGAAGCTGACCACGACGTCCGGCTCGAAGGCCTCCAGGGCACTGCGCACCTGGCGGCCGGTCTTGGCGATCGGCGAGACGCGGACGACCCTGCTGTTGCGGTAGACCGGGAGTCCGGGGCCGGGTGCGATGAACCGCACCTCGTGGCCCGACTCGATCATGCGGTCGGCGATGGCCTTCACCGTGGTTGTGACACCATCGATGGTAGGAAAGAAGCTCTCGGTGACCAGCGCCATCTTCATAGGACCAGCGTCCTGCCCGGGGATGGCGAGAGCACGACATGTGCGTTGACCTGGGATGAACCATTTGCACGACCAGTAGACGACCAGCGTGATGAGGACAATCAGTGGCGGTACCCAGACGGGTCTGGACGCTTTCGGCAGCACTCGCGATGGCGGCGGTCGTGGGTGGCGTCGGACTGGCGGGCTGTGGCCGGGCGCCGACCCAGCAGCCGTCTGCCGAGCACGTCTCTGAGCAGCCCTCGACCGCGACGCCGGCCTTCGAGATGCCGGTCGAGAAGCCCAACCTGCTGATGATCACGGTCGACGACCTCTCCTCCCTCGACATGGACTACCTGCCGAGCGTGCAGAAGCTGGTCGGCGAGAGCGGGGTGACCTTCACCGACGCGGTCGCGCCGACGCCGATCTGCGTGCCTGCCCGCGCCTCGCTGCTCTCAGGGCAGTACGCCCACAACCACGGTGCCCACACCATCCACGGTCCCGAGGGCGGCTATCCGTCCTTCGACGACTCCGCGACCCTGGCCACCTCGTTGCAGGAGGCCGGCTATTCGACGGTGTTCACCGGAAAGTACCTCAACGAGTACGGCGAGGCGGGGAGCGAGCGCGACCTGCCGCCAGGGTGGGACGAGTGGCGCGCGACCGTCGACCCCTCGACCTACAACTACCTGGGCGCCAAGTTCAACGTCAACGGACGCCTGGTGAAGCCGAAGGGCTACTCGACCACCGTCATCACCCAGCAGGCGCAGGCGGCGCTGAAGGACGCCAGGAAGAAGGCCGGGGAGAAGCCGTGGTTCCAGTGGGTCAACTACGTGGCGCCGCACATCGGCGGGCCGACGGAGAAGGGCGACCCCAAGCAGCGCTTCCCGGGCACCAAGGGCGCGATCGGCGTACCGGTGCCGGATGCACGTGACCGGGACACCTATGCCGACAAGCCGATCCCGCGGCAGCCCAACCTGTTTCCGGAGGCGCGCAAGGAGTTCCCGAAGGGGTCGCCGTCGCGGAAGAACCCCTCGCAGATCGAGAAGGACGCCTACCGGCTCTCCTACCAGCGGCGGATCGAGTCGGCGCGCAGCCTGGACCGCAACATCGCCTCCCTGCTCGGCGGGCTGAAGAAGAGTGGCGACCTGGCGCGCACGTTGGTCGTGTTCACCTCCGACAACGGCTTCTCCAGCGGCTACCACAACTTCAACGGCAAGCTCTGGTACTACGAGGAGTCGCTGCGGATCCCCGTGCTGATGAGCGGACCCGGCGTACCGAAGGGGCGTGAGGTCGGGACCACGCTGACCAACCCGGACATCGCCACGACGCTGCTCGCGGCGGCCGGTGCGAGCGACCCGCACGAGCCCGACGGCATCGACATCATGCCGTGGCTGCGCGCGCCCGAGCAGACCCGCGTCGTCCCGATCGAAGCGTGGCCGACCACCGACGGGACCTCGCGGCTCTGGTCCGGCGTGCGCGTGGGGCGGTGGACCTATGTCGAGCTCGAGAACGGTGGGGTCGAGCTCTACGACCGCACCAACGATCCGTACGAGATGACGAATCTCGCCGACGACCCGGGCCACGCCGAGACGGTCTCGCGGTTGGCCGCCCTGACCGAGAAGTACCGCGACTGCGCCGGCGACGAGTGCCCCAAGAAGATGTACGCCGCGGATGGACCGCTTGATCTGACAGGCATCTAACGGGTTAAAGTGGACTAAATAACTCTTATTACTTGGGAGTGTTTGGCCATGCCGGTAGGCAACCTGTTCACGCGTCGCAAGCGTGCTGCTGTGGCGACGGTGGCGATGAGCGCCCTCGCGGTGACCGGCCTCGTCCACGAGCCGGCCGCCGTGGCGGCGGCCCCGACGCGTACGCCTGTGCTGGAGCGGCCCGCGGAGAAGCCGAACCTGCTGATGGTCACGGTCGACGACCTCTCCTCCCTCGACATGGACTACCTGCCGCAGGTGCGGAAGCTGGTCGAGCGGGCCGGGGTCACCTTCTCCGAGGGGATCGCGCCGACGCCGATCTGCGTGCCGGCGCGGGCCTCGCTGCTGACCGGGCAGTACGCCCACAACCACGGGGCGCGCACGATCGAGGGGCCGTACGGCGGGTATCAGGCCTTCGACGACTCCTCGACGGTGGCCACCTCGCTGCAGGACGCGGGCTACTCGACGATCCTGGCGGGCAAGTACCTCAACGGCTACGGCGAGGGTTCGAGCCGCGGCGACGTGCCGCCCGGCTGGGACCAGTGGCGCGCGACCGTCGACCCGTCGACCTACAACTTCCGCTCGCCGAAGTTCAACGTCAACGGCGAGATCATCAAGTCGAAGGGCTACTCCTCGACCGTCATCACCGACCACGCGAAGGCGGGGATCGCGGCCGAGCGGGGGTCGGGGAAGCCCTGGTTCACCTGGGTCAACTACGTCGCTCCGCACCACGGCGGGCCCTCGGGGCCCGATGACCCGAAGAAGGTCTACCCCGGCACCGACGCCGCGCTGTCGGTGACCGTGCCGGACACCCAGGACCGCGGCTACTACGACAACGTGCAGATCCCGGCGCGGCCCAACCTCTTTCCCGAGGACACCTCCGGCTATGCGAAGGGCTCGCCGGGGCGCGGGAAGTTCAACCCGCGGAAGAAGGACGCCCTCCGGATCGCCTACCAGCGCCGGCTCGAGGCCATTCGCAGCCTGGACCGCAACATCGCCTCGCTCCTGAGCGGGCTGAGGAAGAGCGGTGAGCTGAAGCGGACGCTGGTCGTCTTCACCTCCGACAACGGCTTCTCCAACGGCTATCACAACCTCAACGGCAAGCTGTGGCACTACGACGAGTCGCTGCGGATCCCGGTGCTGATGAGCGGCCCCGGAGTGCCGCGCGGGCGTACGGTCCGGACCCCGGTCACCAACCCGGACATCGCTGCGACGCTGCTGGCGGCGGCCGGGGCGCGCGCTCCCGGCCCGTTGGACGGGATCGACATCATGCCGTGGCTGAGCGCGCCCGAGCAGGTCCGCGCGATCCCGGTCGCGGGCTGGCGGGTCACCGACGGGAGCAGGCAGCTGTGGTCCGGTGTCCGGGTCGGCTCCTGGACCTACGCCCGCCTGCACACCGGCCAGGTCGAGGTCTACGACCGCTCCTCGGACCCCTACGAGCAACACAACCTCGCCGCCGACCCGTCGGTCGCGGAGACCGTCAAGGCGCTCGAGCGGCTCGCCGATCGCTATCAGGACTGCGCCGCCTCGACCTGCCCGAAGGACCTGTACGCCGCCGGTCGCGCTCTCGACCTGGAGGGGCTGTGACGAGTGCTGTGACGCGGGTCGGCGACCTGGAGCGCGAGGCCGCGCGGGCGCGGCTCGTCGAGGCGTACGCCGCGGGGAGGATCGACGCGCCCGAGCTGGAGTCGCGTGCCGAGGCGGTGTGGGGCGCGGCGAGGTCCGCCGACCTCGCCGCGGTGGTCGACGACCTGGGGGAGGAGGAACCCGTCTCCTCGCCCGGGGCGGGCCGGGGCTTCGTACGGGATGTTCTGGTGTTCCTGCTCTGTGGTGCGATCGCGATGGTGGCGTGGCACCTCACCGGCCGAGGGTTCTTCTGGCCGGTGTGGGTGCTCGTCTACACCGGGCTGCCGCTGCTGCGCCTCTGGCGCGACTAGGACTGCTTGGCCGACTGCTTGGCCGACTGCTTGGCCGACAGCTTGGTGAGAGTGTCGGCCGGGACGTTGCCCGACTCGATCTCCCGCGCCAGCTCCTTGATGCGTACGCCGCTGGCGGTCCAGCTGCCCGCGCGCTCCTCGTGGATGGGGGTGAAGCCGCGGCGTACCTCGACGGTCCAGTGGCGGCCGAAGACGACCCGGGCACCGATGGCGAAGGGGAGGATCGCGAGCAGGAGGACGAGCTCGATGCCGGTCAGGAGCATGATGCCGACGACCACGACGATGATCGGCAGTGCGATGACGAGCCAGAGCACCAGAAGGATCGCGCTGATCGGATCGTCGCCGGCCGGCGGGCCGATCGGGACCTCGAGCCCGCCAAGACTCAACCGTCGTGACTTCCGCTGCCATGGGACCCAACGCCGGGTCACCCTGTGGGCCTGCCCGCCTGGAGTGCGTACCTTCACGGCGGTCAACCTAACGGCGCGTCTCAGTTAGCGGTTGTAAACCTCACACTTTGTGGTCACCGCCACTTCATCGGCCTAAGGTTCGATTTATGAACGACGCCGCTCGCGACGACTCGTTGCGCCTTGCCCAGCCGGCGGATGCCCATTCCCAGGCAGAGTGGGAGGCGGCGACTGCTGCCGTCCTCCGGAAGGGCGGTCGGCTGAGCGCCGACGACGCCGACTCGCTCGTCTGGGACAAGCTGACCCGCACCTCTCTCGACGGACTCCGGATCGCCCCGCTGGGCCTTCCCGGGGAGCCCTACGACGAAGCGGCCCGTCCCACGCGCTCCGGCGCCTGGGACATCCGCTCGCTCGTCTCCGGTCTCTCCGGCGTGGACGCCAAGGCGGCCAACGAGGCCGCACTGGTCGACCTCGACGGCGGGGTCTCCTCGCTGTGGGTGGCCGCCGACGAGACGACCGACCTCGCGGTGCTCCTGGACAAGGTGCTCCTCGACCTGGCTCCGGTGGTGCTGGACGCGCCGATCGGTGCGGTCAAGGTCGCCCAGAACCTGCTCGCGCTGATCGCCGAGCGTGGCGCCGGGCTGCACGCCGCGACCAACCTGGGTGCCGACCCGATGGGCGCGCTGCTGCGCGACCTGCCGCTGGCACCCGACGAGGCGTTCGCCGAGCTGGTCGACCTCGCCCGTCTCGCGCAGGGGATCGGGGTGCGCGCGATCGTGGTCGACGCCACGGCTGCGCACGATCTGGGTGCGTCCGACGTCCAGGAGCTCGGCTGGTCGATCGCGGTCGGCGTCGCCTACCTGCGCGCGCTGACCGAGGCCGGCTTCTCGCCCGCCGTGGCGGCGGCGCTGATCGAGTTCCGCTACGCCGCCACCGACGAGCAGTTCCCGACCATCGCCAAGCTGCGGGCCGCCCGCCAGCTGTGGGCGCGGGTCCTCGAGCTCTCCGGCGCCGAGGGCGTCGAGATGCGCATCCACGCGGTGAGCTCGCGGCCGATGCTGTCGAAGTACGACCCCTACGTGAACATGCTGCGCGGCACCGTCGCCGCCTTCGCGGCCGGTGTCGGCGGGGCCGACGCGGTGACCGTGCTGCCGTTCGACTCCGCCAACGGCGTCCCTGACGGGTTCGGGCGACGGATCGCCCGCAACGTGTCCCACCTGCTGATCGACGAGTCCCACGTCGCGGCCGTCGCGGACCCCGCCGGTGGTTCCTTCGCCGTCGAGCAGCTGACCGCCGACATGGCCGCCGCCGGCTGGGAGGCGTTCATCCAGCTCGAGGAGGAATGGACTGGGGCCAACGCCGTCGGAGGCCACGACTTCTCGCCCTTCCGCGACCGGATCGCCGCGGTCTCCGCCGCGCGCGAGAAGGCGATCGCGCGGCGCAAGCGGCCGATCACCGGGCTCACCGAGTTCCCCAACCTCGCCGAGACCCTGCCCTCGCGGCCGCACGATCCGCTCAACGAGCGGGTCGTGCGCTACGGCGCCTCCTTCGAGGTCCTGCGTGACACCCCGGCCACCGCGAAGGTCTTCCTCGCCACCCTCGGCACGGTCGCCCAGCACACCGCCCGGGCGACCTTCGCGACCAACCTGCTCGCCGCCGGCGGCATCGGCGTCGAGGTCGCGGGTGCGACCGCGGACGCCGAGGAGCTGGCCGGAAAGTATCGGGCAGCCGGCACGCCACCGGTCGTCTGCCTGGCCGGGTCCGACAAGACGTACGCCGCGTGGGGTGCGGCCGCGATCGCGGCCCTCCGCGAGGCCGGCGCCACGCACGTGATCATCGCCGGGAAGCCCGACGCCGTCGACGCCGAGGTGGACGACGCCGCCTCGATGGGTGTCGACGCACTCGCCTTCCTGACCGCTACGAGGGAGAAGCTCTCATGACGATTCCCGGCTCGTTCAAGGGGCTGCCGCTGCAGAGTGACCGTGTTGGTTTCGACACGCTCGCTGGCGCTCGCGGCTCAACCAGCGGGGGCACGCCGTGGCTGAGCCCCGAGGGCATCGAGATCCAGCCGGCGTACGGGCCTGCGGATCTCCAGGGTCTCGACGCGCTCGACACCTTCCCCGGGCTGAGCCCGTTCCTGCGTGGGCCCTACCCGACGATGTACACGACCCAGCCGTGGACGATCCGGCAGTACGCCGGGTTCTCGACCGCGGAGGAGTCCAACGCGTTCTACCGCCGCAACCTGGCGGCGGGCCAGAAGGGCCTGAGCGTCGCCTTCGACCTGGCCACCCACCGTGGCTACGACTCCGACCACCCGCGGGTGCGTGGGGACGTCGGCATGGCGGGCGTCGCGATCGACTCCATCTACGACACCAGGACGCTGTTCGACGGCATCCCGCTCGACGAGATGTCAGTCTCGATGACGATGAACGGTGCGGTGCTGCCGGTGCTGGCGCTCTACATCGCCGCGGCCGAGGAGCAGGGCGTCGCGCCCGAGAAGCTCGCCGGGACCATCCAGAACGACATCCTCAAGGAGTTCATGGTCCGCAACACCTACATCTACCCGCCGGCGGCGTCGATGCGGATCATCGGCGACATCTTCTCCTACACCGCCGCGAAGATGCCCCGGTTCAACTCGATCTCGATCTCCGGCTACCACATGCAGGAGGCCGGGGCGACGGCCGATCTCGAGCTCGCCTACACGCTGGCCGACGGCGTCGAATACCTGCGGACCGGTCTGGCCGCGGGCCTCGACGTCGACGCGTTCGCACCGCGGCTCAGCTTCTTCTGGGCGATCGGGATGAACTTCTTCATGGAGGTCGCCAAGATGCGCGCGGCCCGTGCACTTTGGTCGCGTCTGGTCGCGCAGTTCGACCCGTCCAACCCCAAGTCGCTCTCGCTGCGGACCCACTCGCAGACCTCCGGCTGGTCGCTGACCGCCCAGGACGTCTTCAACAACGTCGGCCGCACCGCGATCGAGGCGATGGCCGCGACCCAGGGCCACACCCAGTCGCTGCACACGAACGCGTTGGACGAAGCCATCGCGCTGCCGACCGACTTCTCGGCCCGCATCGCCCGCAACACCCAGCTGCTGCTGCAGCAGGAGAGCGGCACGACCGAGATCATCGACCCGTGGGGCGGCTCCTACTACGTCGAGAAGCTCACCCACGACCTCGCCGAGCGCGCCTGGGCCCACATCCAGGAGGCCGAGGCGGCCGGTGGGATGGCCAAGGCGATCGAGCAGGGCATCCCGAAGATGCGCATCGAGGAGGCGGCCGCCCGCACGCAGGCGCGCCTCGACTCCGGTGCCCAGAAGCTGATCGGCGTCAACACCTTCCGGCTCCCCTCCGAGGACCCGCTCGACGTGCTCAAGGTCGACAACGACCAGGTCTACAAGCAGCAGCTCGCCAAGCTCGAGCGGCTGCGCGCGGAGCGCGACGACGAGGACGTACGCCGGGCCCTGGAGGCCATCACGAACTCCGCCGGTGCCGAGAAGTCCGGGGCGAACCTGGAGGGCAACCTGCTCGCGCTGGCCGTCGACGCGGCCCGGGCCAAGGCGACCGTTGGCGAGATCTCCGACGCGATGGAGAAGGCATGGGGGCGGCACCAGGCCGTCATCCGTACCATCTCCGGTGTGTACCGGGATGAGGCGACGACGTCGGGTGACTCGAAGGTCACCGAGGTGTTGAAGGCGACCAAGGAGTTCGAGGAGGCCGAGGGTCGCCGACCGCGCATCCTGGTCGCGAAGATGGGCCAGGACGGCCACGACCGTGGCCAGAAGGTCGTGGTCTCCGCCTTCGCCGACCTCGGCTTCGACGTCGACGTAGGCCCGCTGTTCTCCACGCCCGAGGAGGTCGCGCAGCAGGCGGTCGACGCCGACGTACACATCGTCGGGGTCTCGTCGCTGGCTGCCGGTCACCTCGCACTGCTCCCCGCGCTGAAGGCGGCGCTGGAGGAGCAGGGGCGCCCGGACATCATGATCGTCATCGGCGGGGTCATCCCGCCCGACGACGTCGCCACGCTCGAGCAGATGGGCGCCGCCGCGGTCTTCCTTCCGGGGACCGTCATCGCCGACTCCGCCATCGATCTCCTCGGTCGCCTGCGGGAGCAGCTCGATCACTGACCCTCCCGGGTATGTCCTCGCCGGGGGCGTCGGGCTCGTCTAGCCTCAGAGCTGTGACGGACCTACGCCCCGGGCGGGCATCCGGGGACGGGCTGGTGAGGGTCGGCGCCTACGAGCTCCTCACC
Source organism: Nocardioides sp. NPDC057577 (assembly GCF_042801335.1). Classification (NCBI taxonomy): domain Bacteria; kingdom Bacillati; phylum Actinomycetota; class Actinomycetes; order Propionibacteriales; family Nocardioidaceae; genus Nocardioides; species Nocardioides sp. NPDC057577. The sequence continues at coordinate 20,790 of NZ_JBHVGB010000076.1, forward strand.
AAGCTCGGTGAGGGCGGCATGGGAGTCGTCCACCTGGCCCGCCACGAGGAGACCGGCGAGCGGGTGGCGCTGAAGGTGCTGCGTACGCATGTCGTGGGGGACGAGGAGACCCGTACCCGGCTCGAGCGCGAGGTGCGGTCGCTGCGGCAGGTGCGCAGCCCGTGGATCGCCGAGATCGTCGATGCCGACCCCTACGCGGACCTTCCCTACGTCGCGACCCGCTACGTGCCCGGGCCGACGCTGCACGACCGGATCAAGGACGACGGACCCGTCGTCGGCGAGGACCGGTTCTGGCTGGCGCGCTGCCTGGCCGGCGGTGTCGCGGCCTGCCACGACGCCGGCGTGCTGCACCGTGACGTGAAGCCTTCCAACGTCGTGATGGAGGGGCGTACGCCGGTGCTCATCGACTTCGGGCTGGCCCGGGTCGCCGACGATCCCAAGATCACGCTCACCGGCTGGCTGGTCGGCACCCCGGGCTACCTGGCACCGGAGATCCTGGAGGGGACGCCCTCGACGCCGGCCAGCGACGTGCACTCGTGGGCGGCGACGACCGCCTATGCGCTGCTGGGACGGCCTCCGTTCGGGACCGGTCCGTCGATGGCCGTCCTGGACCGGGTACGCCGCGGCCAGCACGACCTCGACGGCATCGAGGGTTCGATGCGGGAGGTCCTGACGGCGGCGCTGGCGACGGATCCCGCGGACCGGCCGGGCCTGGAGGAGCTGCGGGAGTGGCTGATGGAGCCCGAGGTGCCGTGGCCGGGAGGAGAGGCCTCGGCGGTCACGAAGGTGCTGCCGGTGACGATGCCGCTGGCCGCCGCGCCCGCGGGCTCCGACCTGAAGCCGACGCTGGTCGATCCGGACGCCGCGTCCGATGCGATGACGGAGGTGGAGGAGGTGCCGCCGACGGCGGTGACCGTCGCCGACGCGCCGGCCGAGCCCCTGGTGGTGCGCCGGTTCGACCCGCAGTCGCCGCCACCGGCTCCGTCGCCCGAGCCCGGGTGGAGCCCGCCCAGCAAGCACGCCAACCTCAAGCGCTGGCCGGGTCCGATGCACTTCCTGATCCTGGTCGCGCTCGCCGCGATCCTCGCCGGGGTCGTCGCTGCGTACCCGTTCCTGGGCGCGGTCCTGCTCGGCCTCGGAGTCTGGCTGCTGAGGGCCGCGTCGCTCGCCTCGGACCACCTGGCGAAGCGTCGCGAGGCGCGTGGACGGAAGTGGTACGACGGGCCGTGGGTGCTCATCCGCTCGCCGTGGGACCTGGTGCGCGCCACTCCCGGAACCGCAGCGGTGACCGTGCTGACCGGCGTGATCGCGGCCGCCGTCGGCGTGGGGTTCCTGGCGCTCGGGGTGCCGCTGGCCGCCGTGCTCTACGCCGCCGCGATGACGTTCATGTCCGCCGCCTGGCTCGCCTCGCAGCGGGTCCGCGACATCGTGGGCCCGGTCGCCCGCGCCGCCTCTTCGCCGTCCCAACGATGGGTCGTGGCCGTCGTCGGCTTGGCGATCATCGCCGCTGCCGTAGCCTGGTACGTGCTGCAGGTGGGTGTCTCGTGGGTCCCGCTGGACGACGTCCGATCGAGCTGGCTGCCCGACGCCGTCCGCAACGTCCTGCCGCGGATCCGCTGACGGTTCACATCGGTGTGTCACCGGTGATCAAGGTGGTACACTTCCGGTTATGCCCACCTCTCGCCCGCGTCACCAGGTGACCGAGACCGACGAACTGGCTGCTGCCCTCGAGGCGGCGGAACGTCGTTGGCCTGGAAAGTCTCGTAGTGCCCTGATCGCGGCCCTTGCCGAGGAGGGCGCGAAGGTCCTCGAACGAGAGGAGGCTGATCAGCTCGCAGCGCGGCGCCGCGTGGTCGAAGCCAACGCCGGCGGTTTCGAGTTCGGTGAGGGCTACCTCGACGAGCTGCGCGAGGACTGGCCAGCTTGATCGTTCTCGACGCGAGCGTCTTGATCGCGTACCTCGACGAGTCCGATGTTCATCACGTCCAAGCGTTGAAGGTGCTCTCGACGACCGAGCGTTACCGGATCCACACGTTGACCCTTGCCGAGGTGCTGGTTCGGCCGACCCGAGAGGGGCGGGCCGCGGAGCTCATCAACAAGGTCACCGCGATCGGGATCGGTGAACTGGAACGGGTGCCCGACGAAGCGCGTGAGCTGGCCGACATGCGAGTCTCCACGCCGCTCAAGATGCCGGATTGCTGTGTCCTCATGGCCGCCACCGCGCATGCGGCGTCGCTCGCGAGCTTCGACGAGCGGCTTCGGGACGTCGCGCGAAGACGTGGGCTTCACGTTCTGCCGTGACTCAGCAGCGCAGCGAAGGGGTTGTGAAGCTGAGCGTGGTCTATGGGTCACTCTCAGCTTCACAACCACCGTATCTCGGTCACGTTGGTTGAGTGGACTGGCGCCCGCCAGGCTCGCTGGTCGAGTCGGACCGCTCGGGACTCGACGAGTTGGCTAAGGTGCTGGCCATGCCAGGGCCCGACGTACAAGACCTTCTCGACGGCATCAGCGACGGCAAGCGGGCGGCGGTGTCACGGGCGATCACGTTGGTGGAGTCGACCAAGCCCCAGCACCGCGACATCGCGCGCGAGCTGCTCACCAAGCTCCCGGCGGGCGACACCGTGCGGGTCGGCATCTCCGGGGTGCCGGGGGTCGGCAAGTCGACCTTCATCGAGGCGCTCGGCAGCCGGCTGACCGCCAACGGCCTCAAGGTCGGGGTGCTGGCGGTCGACCCGTCCTCCGTACGCACCGGCGGCTCCGTCCTGGGCGACAAGACGCGCATGGCCCGGCTGAGTGTGGACCCCAACGCCTTCATCCGGCCCTCCCCGTCCGCCGGGACGCTCGGCGGGGTCGCCAGGGCGACCGTGCAGGCGATGGCGGTGCTGGAGGCGGCCGGCTACGACGTGGTGCTGGTGGAGACGGTCGGTGTCGGGCAGTCCGAGGTGACCGTGGCCGGGATGGTGGACACGTTCCTGTTCCTCACCATCGCGCGCACCGGCGACCAGCTGCAGGGGATCAAGAAGGGCATCCTGGAGATCTCCGACGTGATCGCGGTCAACAAGGCCGACCCCGACGATCCCCACCGGGCCCAGGAGGCCCGCGCGGCCGCCCGCGAGCTCGCCGGCGCCCTGCGGCTGGTGCGCTCGCGCGAGGAGTGGGCGCCGCCGGTGGTCACCGCCTCGGCGCTCCACGACGACGGGGTCGACTCGGTCTGGGAGCAGGTGATGGCCCACCGCACCCACCTCGGCGAGGACGGGCTGCGCACCAAGCGCGCCGAGCAGCAGCTCGACTTCACCTGGGCGCTCGTCCGCGATGAGCTCGACCAGCGGCTCAAGCACTCCGCAGGCGTCAAGGCGATCCGCGACGAGGTGCGTGACGAGGTGCTCTCCGGGGAGCTTCCGGCGACCGTCGCCGCGGACAGGATCCTCGCCGCCTACGACAAGGATTAGTCTGACGGGACCATGCTGGAGCCTGCTGCCTTCCTCGCCGAGCGAGTCGATGCCTACGACGCCGAGCTGACCGACCTGCGCCGGGACATCCACGCGCACCCGGAGCTCTCCTGGCAGGAGCATCGCACCACCGAGCTGATCGCCGAGCGACTGGAGAAGGCGGGCTGGCAGGTCGACCGGCCGTCGGCGACCGGTCTGATCGCCGACCTGGGCGGGGACGGGCAGGACTCGAGGGTCGTCGCGCTGCGCGGCGACATGGACGCTCTGCCCGTCGAGGACGTCACCACCGACATCTGGACGAGCACCGTCCCCGGGGTCGCGCACGCCTGCGGCCACGACGTGCACACCACGGCCCTGCTCGGCGCCGGCCTCGCCCTGGCCGACCTGCATCGCGAGTCACCGCTGCCCGGTGGCGTACGCCTGCTGTTCCAGCCCGCCGAGGAGGTCATGCCAGGCGGGGCGCTGCACCTGATGAGCCTGGGTGCGCTCGACGACGTGGAGCGGATCTTCGCGCTGCACTGCGACCCGACCGTCGACGTCGGCCGCGTCGGGATCCGCTCCGGCGCGCTGACCAGCGCGGCCGACCTGATCGACGTGCACCTCAGCGGCACCGGCGGTCACACCTCCCGCCCGCACCTGACCGGCGACCTCGTCTTCGCGCTCGCCAAGGTGACCACCGAGCTGCCGGTGATCCTGAGCCGGCGGATGGACCCCCGGGCCGGCGTGAGCGTGGTCTGGGGCAAGGTGACCGCCGGCCAGATCCACAACGTGATCCCCGCCCACGGGTCCGTCGGAGGCACCGTGCGGATTCTCGACAGCGACGCCTGGAGCGAGGTCGAGCACGTCGTCCGCGAGGTCGTCGCCGAGATCATCGCGCCCTACGGCGTGACGGCCGCCGTCGACTACACCCGCGGTGTCCCGCCGGTCAGCAACGACGAGGAGTCCCACCAGATCCTCGTCGAGAGCGTCCGCGCGGTTCTGGGGGAGCGGGGGGCCGTCGTCTCCGCGCAGAGCCTCGGTGGCGAGGACTTCGGCTGGTACCAGGAGCAGGTCGCCGGCTCGATGTTCCGTCTCGGCGTACGCACCCCCGGCGGCCCCACCTACGACCTCCACCAGGGCGATCTGCGCGTCGATGAGCGTGCCGTGGGCGTCGGCGCCAAGGTCCTGGCGGCCGCCGCCCACCGCG
>NZ_JBHVGB010000077.1:0-25344 GCF_042801335.1 Nocardioides sp. NPDC057577
CGTCAGGACGAGCCGACTCGGCGGCTTTCTTGGTCAGAACGAGCCGACTCGGCGGCTTCCCGCCGGGTCAGCGGACGCCGTTGGAGTAGGCCTCGCGTACGTCCTTGTAGTTGCCCCAGCGGTTGCTGATGAAGTCCTTCTCCCAGTCGTGGACGGCGTTGTCGCGGCTGATGGACTCGAAGTGGAAGAGGGTGACGTCGTGGAGCCAGACGAGGCGCAGCCCCAGTGAGCGACGGACCTTGAGGCACAGGTCGACGTCGTTGTAGTTGACCGGCAGCCGTTCGCTGAAGCCACCGGCGTCGAAGAAGACCTCGCGCCGCATGGCGAGGCAGGCGCCGGTCAGCGCGGAGGTCTCCCGGTTGATGTGCAGCTCGCCGTGGTTGCCCCGCTCCTCGGGGCGGGACCGGTAGTAGGCGTGGGTGATGGTGCCGCTGCCGTAGACCAGGCCGGCGTGCTGGATACGGAGGTCCTCGAAGAGGAGCTTGGGACCGGTCATCCCGACTCCCGCCTCACGCAGCGGCGCGATCAGGTTCTCGATGACGCCTTGCGAGTAGGCCTCCATGTCGTCGTTGAGGAAGACCAGGACGTCACCGGTCGCATGGGCGGCACCGACGTTGCACTTGGCGCTGAAGCTGAACTTCTCGGTGAACTCGACCAGCTTGATGTCGGCTCCCTCGATCGCCCGCAGCGCCTCTAGCACCGGGGCCGGGGTCGGGGTGTCGTAGACGATCACGAACTCGAGGTTGCGGTGCTCGGTCGAGGCGACCACGGAGCGGACGGTCTCGACGACCATCGCGCGCTTCTCGCCCCACACGATCGCACTGGTGCCGATGGTCGGGATGATCACGCTGACCGGGGTGTCCAGGTCGGGCTCCCGCTCGACGCGGTAGAGCCCGGGCGAGACGCCGTGCGAAGCCGTGGCCCGGATCCCGAGCCGGTCGAGATGGGCCTGCACGGCGCGTACGCCGGCGTCCCAGGCGTAGGGCTTGGCGTGGTTGTCCGCGGCGGCGGAGCCCGGCACCTGGCGCCAGTGGTAGAGCGCGCCGGGGACGTGGACGATGCGCCGCGCGCGCTCGCTGACCCGCAGCACGAGGTCGTGGTCCTGGGAGCCGTCGAAGCCCTCCTGGAAGCCGCCGACCTCCTCCACGACGGAGCGGCGAAACACCGAGAAGTGGGTGCAGTAGTTGTGGTGGCGCAGTCGCTCCGGGGACCAGTCGGGCTTGTAGTAGGCGTCGCGGAGCTCCCCCGCGTCCGACATCAGGTCCTGGTCGCTGTAGGCGTAGTCGAGGTCCTCGAACCGGTCGTAGGTGCGGACCATCTTCTCCAGCGCGATCGGCTCGAGCACGTCGTCGTGGTCGAGCAGGGCGATCAGCTCGCCGGTCGCCTCGGCCAGCGACGAGTTCGACGCGGCCACGATGCCGCCGTTCTCCGCGCGCTCCACGATCCGCACCCGCGGCTCGTTCGCGGCCAGCTCCCTCAGCCGCGGCAGCACCCACGGAGCCGGCGAGCGGTCGTCGCTGAGGACCCACTCCCAGTCCTCGTGGGTCTGGCCGAGGACCGACGCGATCGTGTCCTCGAAGGCATCGGCGGGCGGGTTGTAGACAGCGGTGATCAGCGATACCCGGGGCGATGGCATGGTCTTCAGCCTATGACCCTCACCGAGGGTTCGCGACCCCCGACACGGGGCGCTCGACCGGTTGGGGATGGTCGTCATCTCAACTTCTCGACGGGTTCACCGAGTGTCCAGAAGACGACGGCAGCCGCCCCGGAGGGAGGGTCGGGGGCGGCTGCCGAGTCAGGGGTGGCGTACGTCAGAAGCGCAGGCCACGCAGGTAGGAGTAGCCCACCTCCGCGGTCTGGATCGGGGTGACGTCGGGGCTGTCGTTCTCCACGATGTAGTCCTCGACCTGGTGGGCGCGGAAGATCTTGGCGAAGTCGATGAACCCGGTGCCGAGGTCGACGTGGTCGCCGGTGGCCTCGTTGCGGTCCTTGACGTGGTACTGGCGGACCTCGAGCGGCGCCCGGTCGACGACATCGATCGCGAAGTCGATGGCGTCGTCGCTGGACATGCCGAGGTTCACCCCACCGGTGACGGCCCAGTAGAGGTCCACCTCGAGGTGGACGTAGGCCGGGTCGAGCTCCCGCATGAACACGTCCCAGGGCGTGACCCCGCCACCGAGATCGGTGGTGAACTCATGGGCGTGGTTGTGGTAGCCGTAGCGGAAGCCGCGCCGCTTCGCGGCCGCCGCCTCGTTGTTCATCTGGTCGGCCCAGGCCTGCCAGTCGGAGAGCGAGCTGGAGGCCAGATAGGGCACGTTGAGGTAGCGGACCCCGAGCGTCTCGGAGTTGTCGAACTTGGTCTCGAGCGCCGCGAAGCTGCTGCTCAGGCCGTCGTGGCTGGAGTTGGAGCGGATCCCGAGCCCGTCGAGGACGCCTCGGATGTCCGCGGCGGTGCGCCCGTAGAGACCGGCCAACTCGACACGGTCGTAGCCGATCTGCGCCAGCTTCGCCAGCGTCGCGTCGACACCTGCACCGGTCATGATCGACCGCAGCGTGTAGAGCTGGATGCTGATCTTGTCGGCCGGGACCCGGCGGCCGCCGTGCCCACGTCCGGAGCTGGCGGCGGCCTGTGCCGGCGCGGCCAGAGCACCGCTGACCCCGAGCGCGGCAGCACCCGCGGCGGCGCCGCGGATGAGGGAGCGCCGGCTGAGCCCGCGCTGTTCGAGTGAGCGCTGCAGCGCACCGTCACCGTCGAATCCAAAACACATCTCGTAACTCCTTCTTCTTGGGTGTTGCGGGTCAGTCGGCCGTCGAGAACGCCGCGTCGAAGGAAGCCTCGGGGGCGTCGAAGGCGAGCCGGCGGACGAACTCGAGCGCCTCGGGGGCGCCGATGAGCCGGTCCATCCCGGCGTCCTCCCACTCGATGGAGATGGGGCCGTCGTAGCCGATGGAGTTGAGCATCCGGAAGCACTGCTCCCACGGCACATCGCCGTGGCCGGTCGAGACGAAGTCCCAGCCGCGGCGCGGGTCGGCCCAGGCGAGGTGGGAGCCGAGCCGGGCGTTGCGGCCGTTGCCGGTCTGCATCTTCGTGTCCTTGCAGTCCACGTGGTAGATCCGGTCGCGGAAGTCCCACAGGAACCCGACCGGGTCGACCTGCTGCCACACCATGTGGCTGGGGTCCCAGTTGAGCCCGAACGCCTCCCGGTGACCGATCGCCTCCAGCGTGGCGACCGTCGACCAGTAGTCGTAGGCGATCTCGGAGGGGTGCACCTCGTGGGCGAACCGCACCCCGCACTCGTCGAAGACGTCGAGGATCGGGTTCCATCGGTCGGCGAAGTCCTGGTAGCCGGCCTCGACCATCTCCTGGGAGACGGGCGGGAACATCGCGACGTACTTCCAGATCGAGGAGCCGGTGAAGCCGACGACGGTCTTGACGCCCAGGTTCTTCGCCGCCCGGGCGGTCATCTTCATCTCCTCGGCGGCCCGCTGACGTACGCCCTCGGGGTCGCCGTCGCCCCAGATCTTGGCGGGCAGGATGTCTCGGTGGCGCTGGTCGATGGGGTCGTCGCAGACCGCCTGGCCCTTGAGGTGGTTGGAGATCGCGAAGACCTGCAGGTTGTGCTTGGCGAGAAGGTCCAGCTTCGCCCGGACGTACGTCTCGTCCTCGGCAGCCTGCCAGGGGTCGAGGTGGTCGCCCCAGCAGGCGATCTCGAGGCCGTCGTAGCCCCACTCGGAGGCGAGGCGGCAGACCTCCTCGAACGGCAGGTCCGCCCACTGGCCGGTGAAGAGCGTGATCGGTCGGGTCATGGTGTGTTTGTCCTTCCTCAGGGGAGCAGAGAAGCAAGCAGGTCTCGGACCTCGGTGGCCTCGAACCGGTCGCGTTTGACAGAGGCGTCGGAGCAGACGAGCACCGGGCCGCGCCCGGGGTCGTCCGGCAGCCGGCCGTGGCTGCCGGAGACCGGGGCGGGATCGAGCGGCACCACGCTCATCGCGTAGCGCAGCCCGGCCGTCTTGCGGGCCAGCGTGGTCGCGGCGCGCAGCTTGACCCAGCGGTCCTCGGGGTCGAGGAACAGCTCGGCGGGGTCGTAGCCGGGCTTCTTGTGGATCTCGACGCCGCGGGCGAAGTCGGGCGCGTTCGCGTCGTCGAGCCAGTAGTAGTAGGTGAACCAGGCATCCGGCTCCGCCACCACGACGAGCTCGCCCGCGCGCTCGTGATCGAGTCCGTACGCCGCCTGGCCGGCGCGGTCGAGCACCTCCGCGACCCCGTCGAGGCCGGTGAGCAGGTCCCGGACGCGTTCCAGGTCGGCCGGGTCCTTGACGTAGACGTGGGCGATCTGGTGGTCGGCGACCGCGAAGGCCCGCGAGGTCCACGGGTCGAGCAGCTCGCCGGTGGCGTTGTGGTGGACGTGGAGCAGGCCCTCGCGGCGCAGCAGCCGGTTGACGTCGACCGGCCGGGTGGCGCGGGTGATGCCGTACTCGCTCAGCAGCACGACCCGGACGCCCGCGGCCTCGGCGTCGTCGAGCAGCGGCGCCAGGGTGGCGTCGACGTCGCGGGCGGCCTGGGCCGCCTGCGGGCTGTCGGGGCCGAACCGCTGCAGGTCGTAGTCGAGATGCGGGACGTAGACGAGGGTGAGGTCGTGGTCGGGCATGACCTTGCGTGCGGCCGCGACGATCCAGGCCGAGCTCTTGATCGAGGCGGTGGGACCCCAGTAGGTGAACAGCGGGAACGGGCCGAGCTCCTCAGTGAGGGTGTCGTGGAGCTCGGGCGGCCAGGTCCAGCAGTCCGGCGACTTCTTGCCGTCGGCGTGGTAGGCCGGACGCGGGGTGACGGTGGTGTCGACGTCGGCGCCCATGGCGTACCACCAGCAGATGTTGGCGACCTTCGCTCCGGGGCGCCGGCGGCGGACGACGTCCCAGAGCTTCTCGCCCTGGACCAACGCGTTGTGCTGGCGCCACAGGAGCACCTCGCCGAGGTCGCGGAAGTACCAGCCGTTGCCGACGATGCCGTGCTCGCGCGGCAGGGTGCCGGTCAGGAAGGTCGACTGGACCGAGCAGGTGACCGCGGGCAGCACGGTGCCGAGCTCGGCGGTGAACCCCGACTCCCCCACCTGCCGCACCCGCGGCATGTGCTGGAGCAGCTCGGGGGTCATCCCGACCACGTCGATGACCAGCAGCTTCTCGTCGTGCACGCTCATGCGGAGGCCTCCTGCAGCTGTTCGAGACCGGACTCGAGGAGCCGGTCGCGCGTCCAGGCCAGCTCGGCCGCGATGCCCGCGACCAGCCCGGCATCTCCATTGGGGCGGACCTGCTCGGGCAGGACTCCCCAGGTGTACGTCTCCACCTCGAGGTGGTCGGTGTGGGCCACCGGGCCGCCGAGGAGCGCGTCGAGCGTGCCGGCGAGGTGGTCGCGGGTGCTGCGCAGCGGCGGGGCCGGATCGGCATGAAGAGGTACGTGGAAGTGCACCCGCCAGGGATGCTCGGCCGGCAGCGGACGATGGCCGGTGAGCGCCTCGGGCAGGTCGTCTCGGCTGTCCACCCGTCCTCCGCGCGGCTCGCGGGTCTGGTGCAGGAATCGGTCCTCGGCGTAGGAGGCCAGAGCCTCCCGCGTCGCCGGGTCGCTCGGGTCGTCGGCGTGCAGGGCGGCCGAGACCTGGACCTTGACGACCGGCAGCCCAGCCACGTGCAGCCGGTCGAGCGCCTCGGTGGCGTCCTCGAACTGGGTGGCGAGGTGGCAGGTGTCGACGCAGATGCCGAGATACTCCGGGGCCAGCCCGGCGAGCCGGGTCACCGCGTCCCGGGTCGTCTCCACGACACAGCCGGGCTCCGGCTCGAAACCGACCCGCACCGTCCGGCCGTGCTCGGATTCGATGCCGGCCAGACCGTCGGCGAGCTCGCCGATCAGCTCCCGCGCGGCCCGGTCCCGGTCGGTGAACCACGGGGTGCGCCAGCCCAGCGGCAGGGTCGAGATGCTGCCGCGGGACGCATCGTCGGGCAGCAGCGCCGCCAGCACCCGGGCGCAGTCGAGGGTGTAGTCGAGCCGGCGTCGCGTCGACCAGTCCGGTGAGTAGACGTCGCGCTTCACCACCGGGGCGTGGAACCCGGCGTACGGGAAGGCGTTGAGGGTGACGACCTCGAGTCCGTGGCGGTCGAGTCCCGCGCGCAGCCGGTCGAGGGTGGCCGGGTCGGCGGCCAGCTCGTGCGCGGTCGCGGCCGGAAGCCACAGGCCGAGGCCGAGGCGGGAGACCCCGAGCCGGGCTCGGACCTCCCCCGCATAGCGACGGAGCTGGTCGAGGATCCCGTCGACATCCTCGGCGGGGTGCACGTTGCTGCAGTAGCCGAGGTGGACGACCGTGCCGTCGCGGTGCCGGAACCTCATGCGCGCTCACCTCGCAGCAGCGAGTTGCCCGCGAAGGTGTCACCCTGGCCGGTCTCGGGAGCATCGAGCAGGAGCCGTCCGCTCTGGCCGAAGAACTCCACCGGGTTGCGCCACAGCACCCGGTCGACGTCGTCCTCGGTGAAGCCGGCGGCGAGCATCGCCTCGCCGGTGGCCCGGGTGCGCAGCGGGTCGCTCTTCCCCCAGTCCGCCGCGGAGTTGACCAGCACCCGGTCGAGACCGCGGCCATCCTCAACTCTTTGGGAAAGAATCGCGACCATCCGGTCGGGGTCCATCTTGGTGTCGGGGTAGATCGAGAAGCCCATCCAGGCACCCGCCTCGTCGACGACGTCGACCGTCACCTCGTTGAGGTGGTCGACGACGACCATCCCGGGCTCCATCCCGGCCGCCTCGACGAGGTCGAGGGTGCGTCGGGTCCCGGCCAGCTTGTCGCGGTGGGGGGTGTGCACCAGCGCCGGCAGCGCGAACTCCCGGGCCAGCTCCAGCTGGCGGCTGAACGCCTTCTCCTCATCCTCCGTCATCGAGTCGAAGCCCACCTCGCCGACCGCGACCACCCCGTCCTTGGCGAGGTAGCGCGGCAGCAGGTCGAGCACCGGCGTGCAGCGCGGGTCGTTGGCCTCCTTCGGGTTGAGCGCGATCGTGCAGTGGTGGGCGATCCCGAACTGCGAGGCCCGGAACCGCTCCCAGCCGACGAGCGCGTCGAAGTAGTCGACGAACGAGTCCACGCTGGTCCGTGGCTGGCCGAGCCAGAACGCCGGCTCCACCAGGGCCTGGACCCCGGCGGCCGCCATCGCCTCGTAGTCGTCGGTCGTACGCGAGCTCATGTGGATGTGCGGGTCGAAGATGCGCATCAGGACTCCCGAGTGGTCTGGGTGGGGGCGGGCAGGAAGGACAGCGCGTCGGCGGGCACCTCGCGGCCGGCCGCGCGCCGCTCGGCGGCGTAGTCGGCGACCATCCGGCGCAGCTCGTCGTCGGCTCTCTCCAGACCGGCGACCAGACGAAGAGGTACGCCGACGAAGAGGCACTTGAGCACCGCCTGGCGCCACGCGGCGTCGTCGAGCCGCAAGGCGTACGTCCCCAGGGCCGCGGCCACCAGGCGCGGGTCGTTGGTGCGCAGTGCGTCGTGGACCAGGTCGAGGGCGCGGTCGCCGAGGGCGTCGTCGAGGTCCCCGAGGCCGAGCAGGACCGCCCGCCGCTCGTCGGCGTCGCCGAAGCGGTAGAGGTCGTGCACCTCGGTGCTCAACGTGTCCGGATCACCGGCCAGGGCACCGCCGAGCGCCACCAGCAGCCGGAGGCGTACGCCGTCCTCGACCCGCTCCGCGCCGGGCTCGGCCGAGGTTCCGGGCGTGCGGCCGACCTCCCTGGCCGCGGCCGGGAACAGGGATCCGATCTTGGTGGGGTCGGCCTCGATCTCGGCGCACCACTGTGCGAGGAGCTTCTCGTTCATGTACCCACCTCCTCGGACCGGGGAAGGGCCGCGAGGGTGTCCCGCAGGAAGGTGAGGGAGCGCTCGGCGACGACCGGGGCGGCGTGGGACTGGCGAGGCAGCTCGAGCGCGGCGAGCCCGGTGTAGCCGATCTCGACCAGGGCACCGAGGGCCTCGGCGAAGTCGACCTCGCCGGTGCCCAGCTCCAGATGCTCGTGTACGCCCTCGACCATGTCGTCGACCTGCACGTTGGCCAGCAGCGGACCGGCCAGACGGATGGTCTCGGCCATCCCCCGAGGCTCGTTGCAGACCACGTGGCCGAGATCGAGGGTGACCCGCAGCAGCTCCGGGTCGTCGAGGCGCCGGCGCAGCTCGAGGACGGCGTCGAGGGTGTCGACGAAGTGCCCGGGCTCGGGCTCGACGGCGCACACGACCCCGCGGCGCTGCGCCAGGTCGAGGACCCGCCACACCCCGTCGCACAGGCGTCCCCAGGCCCGGTCCTCGTCGACGCCGTCGGGCAGGGTGCCCGACCAGAACGAGACCGCCTCCGCGCCGAGGTCGGCGGCCACCTCGACCGCCCGGTGCAGATACTCGACCCGACGGGTCGCGTCCGTGCCCGCGTGCAGCAGGGTCGGGTAGTGCTTGCGGAGCGGATCGAGAATGTAGCGAGCGCCGGTCTCGATCACGACCGAGAGGCCGAGCTCGTCCAGACGGCGGCCGACCTGGGCGACCCGGCCCGCCAGGTTCGGCCGGAAGGGGTCCAGGTGAAGGTGGTCCAGGGTCAGCGCGACCCCGTCGTAGCCCAGCGCTGCCAGAAGGCTCAGCGCGTCCTCGAGCCGGTGGCTGTGCATGCCGTTGGTGCCGTAGCCGAACCGCAACGTGCTCGTCGTGCTCATGTCGGCGACACCACCTTCGAGGCAGCCTTGACGATCGGGCCGGCGGCCAGCAGCGCGACCGCGGCCAGCGGCGAGCGGCGGGCGACGAGCGCGGCCTGGAGCGGGATCATCCCGCGGATCCCGGCACCGGTGGCCTGCCGGACCGTACCGGCATCCGGCGAGGAGACCGCGGCGAGCTGGGCGGAGCCGACGCCGTGTGCGTACGTCGCGGCGAGGGCGACGGGAAGCGCCGCCCGGCCGTGGCCGGCCGCCGCGGCCGCGGTCGCGACCGTGACGGCACCGGCGAGGCCCGCGGTGAGGGGCCGGGTGCCGTGGACCTCGCCCCGGCTCAGCAGGGTGACCCCGGCCGTGTGCGCGGCGAGCAGACCGGCGGGCACCAGCCCGGCCCGCGTACGTCCGGCAGCAGCCGCCCCGAGGAGCACGTCGAGGCCTCGGGCCGCGGCCATCGCGACCGGTCCGGCCGGGGTGTCCTTGAGGACGGTGTCGTAGGCCCATACCGATCCGGCCAGGGCTGCCGCCGTCGCCGCGGCCGGACGGCCCCCGACGAGAGCGGCCAGCCCGACGCCCGCCGCGGTCAGCCCGACGGCCACCCCCAGCGCCTGCCGCGGGCTGATCCGACCCGACGGGATCGGCCGCTCCGGGCGCTCGACGGCGTCGAGGTCCCGGTCGGCCCAGTCGTTGAGCGCCATCCCGGCCCAGTAGAGCGCCACCGAGGCAGCCGGCATCGCGACCGCGCGCGCCCCCAGCGGACCGGCCGCGGCGGCCCCGGCCAGGGTGTCGCCCGGCACGGTGAGGGCCGCCGGCAGCCGGACGAGCTCGGCGAAGGCTCGGGCGCGAGACGTCATGCACCCACCTGGCCGACCCGGCCGCACCACGCGACCAGCTCCTCCCACTGGGTGCCGAGCCGGTGCTCGTCCGAGCCCGCCGGGTCCTTGAAGAAGAACCCGAACGGGAGCGGTCCCGACTCCCCCACCTCGACCGCCCGCAGGGTGAGCCGGGCGAGGTCGAGCACCAGCGGCGCGGCCAGCGCCGAGTCGCAGCCGCTCCAGGTGAACTGCAGCGACATCCGCACCCCGAGGAAGCCCTCGAAGGAGACGTGGTCGATGGCGGTCTTCCAGTCGCCGTGGTCGGGCACGTAGTCGATGTGCATCGGCCCCTCCACCGGGTGACCGAGCATCGCCTCCAGCCCCTGGGCCTTGGTGACGAGCTTGCTCTGCGCGTTGGCCGGGTCGGCGAGCGTGGCGCCGTCCCCGCCACCGAGCATGTTGTACGACGCCCAGGCGTTGACCTGCAGGGCCCGTGTCGAGAACATCGGCGCCAGCGCCGACTTCAGCAGCGTCTCCCCGGTCTTCCCGTCCGAGCCCGCCCACGGGAGCCCGGCCCGGTCGGCGAGGGTGACGAGCACCGGAAGCCGCGGCCCGGGACTCGGCGTGAACGAGACCACCGGGCAACCGGCCCGGTAGGCGGCCAGGACGTAGACGGAGCTGCCCGGCAGCGGCGACTCGCCCGCGGCCAGCGCCGCGTCGAGGGCGTCGGGATCGGCGAGCGGTCCGCCGTCGGTGACCTGGGCCGGCGGCTCGGTGCTCGCCACATCCACCACGACGACGCGCTCGAGCCCGTGCTCCTCGCGGAAGGCCACGAGGTCGGCGGTCAAACGCTCGACCGCGACACCTTGGGGCTCGGCGCCCGCCGGGTCATAGCCCGTACGCAGCCGCCCCTCGACCTCCTCGAGCTCACCGGCGATCGCCGGCAGGATCCCGGCGGGGACGACCCCGCCCGCGGCGAGCCGCTCGGCCCGCTTCAGCAACGGGTCCGCCCTCAGGTCGTGCCCACCGATCACCAGATCACCCAGCGAGGGCAGCCCGGCGACGGCGATCTCCGGCTGCTCGGCAACCAGCCCGACCCGTCCGGCGAGCCCGGCTCTGACCGCCAGCGCACCGACCGTCGTCGTGACCCCCACCGAGCCGCAGGCACCGACGAGCCAGAGCCCGACCCGCGCGCTCATCGGTCCGCCTCGCAGCGGAACCGGGAGACCCCGGCGACCATCTGGATGCCGCCGAGCACGTGGGAGAGGAACTCCGGCTCGGTGTAGGACTCCGTGGTGTGACCCATACCGGTATAGAAGGCACGGCCGCCGTCGTAGCGGTGGCACCAGGCGATCGGGTGCGGGTTGCCCATCGCGTACGGACCCGGGTCATAGCTGCGCTCGTCGAGGTCGGCGAGGACCCGGATCGAGTCCGCCGGACGGTCACGGAAGCTGTACCACTCGTCCCAGCGGGTCCACCGCTTCGGCAGCTCGGCGGTCGCAGCGGTGTTGTGCCCGTGCACCTTCACCGTCGCCGTCTGCTGGGCGGGGTGACCGGCGAAGTAGGCACCGACGAGGCCGCCGTACCAGGGCCAATCGTACTCGGTGTCGGACGCGGCGTGCACACCCACATAGCCACCACCGCCCTGGATGTAGCGCTCGAATGCCGCCTGCTGCCCCGCATCGAGCACATCACCGGTGGTGGAGAGCCACAGCACCGCCTCGTACGCCGCCAGGTCGGTGTCGTTGAACACCGCCGCGTCCTCGGTGGCGGTCACCGTGAAGCCGTTCTCGGCCCCCAGCCTCTCGATCGCCGCGATGCCGTCGGGGATGGAGCCGTGCCGGAACCCAGCGGTCTTGGAGAACACCAGAACGTCGTACGTCCCGTGCCCATGACCCCCAGCAGGGCGGTCGGCAGGGCGGTCGGCAGGGCGGTCGGCAGTGGCGGACGGCGCCGGCGCCAGGGCGGCGACGGCCACCACAGCCGCGCCCGCGATCAGAGTTCTGAACCTTCTCGATCCGTACTTCATGATGAGTGTCCCTTCCGAGCTGAGTGGCTGAGTCATTCCAGAGGTCGATTCAGGGCGCGGGCGCGGCGGCGGAGTGGGTCAGGTGGGGATCTCCTGCCACGTCCGGGTGTCGGAGCTGGTCTCGACCGCGGCGAGCACACGCTGCACCTGGAGTCCGTCGGCGAACGTCGGCGTCGGCTCGGTGCCGTCCCCGAGCGCCTGGACGAGGTCGACGGCCTGGTGGGTGAAGCCGTGCTCGTAGCCGAGGCCGTGACCCGGCGGCCACCAGCCCGCGACCCATGGGTGCTCGGGCTCGGTGACCACGATCCGGCGGAAGCCGCCTTCGGTGTCCGGCAGGGTCGCGTCGTGGAAGTGCAGGACGTTCATGTCCTCGAAGTCGAAGGCCAGGCTGCCCTTCGACCCGTTGATCTCGATCCGGATCGCGTTCTTGCGACCGGTGGCGAACCGGGTGGCCTCGAAGGAGCCGACCGCTCCCCCGGCGAACCGCGCCAGGAAGAGCGCGGCGTCGTCGACGGTGACCGGCCCGCGCTCGGCCCCGGCGGTGGCGGAGAGCCCGGACGAGCTCTCGGCCACCGGGCGCTCCTTGACGAACGTCTCCAGCATCCCGGAGACCTCCAGGATCCGGTCACCGGTGATGTGCTGGGTCAGGTCGATGACGTGGGCGCCGATGTCACCGAGCGCTCCCGAGCCGGCCTTGGTCTTGTCGAGGCGCCAGCTCAGCGGGGCTTCGGGGTCGGCCAGCCAGTCCTGGAGATACTGCGCGCGGACGTGGTGGAGCTCTCCGAGACGACCGTCGGCGACCAGCTTCCGGGCCAGCGCGATCGCGGGGACGCGGCGGTAGGTGAACCCCACCATCGCCCGCACTCCCCGCTCGGCTGCCACCGCCGCGGCCGCGGCCATCCGCTCGGCCTCTGCCACGCTGTTGGCCAGCGGCTTCTCGCACAGCACGTGCTTGCCGGCCTCGAGCGCGGCGATCGCGATCTCCGCGTGGGTGTCACCGGGCGTGCACACGTCGACCAGGTCGACGTCGTCGCGGGCGATCACGTCGCGCCAGTCGGTGACGCTCTCCTCCCAGCCGAACCGGGTGGCGGCCTCGGCCACGCGAGTCGCGTCACGGCCGCAGAGGACCTGCATCCGCGGGGTCAGGGGAAGGTCGAAGAAGCGGTGGGCGCTGCGCCAGGCGTGGGAGTGGACGGCGCCCATGAAGGCATAGCCGATCATCCCCACACCGAGCGTGGCTTTCTGCTCGGTCATCGGAACTCGATCCTGTGTTTCGGTGGTGTCGCTCCGTGCCCGAGCACGGAGCGATCTTGCGGTCTGGCTGGGTCGGGCTCGGTCAGGACTCGAAGGCCGTGGGGAGGAACTCCTCCACGTTCTCCTTGGTGACGACCGGCGCGTCCAGCTGGATGGTGCGCGGCACGGTCACCTCGACCAGGTCGGACATGGCCTTGTCCTGCGCCAGGAGCCGGGCGAGCTTGATGCCGTCGGCAGCCTGGGTGGAGGGGTAGATGACCGTCGCCTTGAGGACGCCCTTGTCGGCCTCGATCTCGCGCATCGCGTTGGCCGAGCCGGCACCGCCGACCATGGTGAACTCGTCACGGCCCGCGTTGTTGATCGCGGCGAGCACGCCGACGCCCTGGTCGTCGTCGTGGTTCCACAGGAAGTCGATCTTCGGCGCGGCCTGGAGCAGGTTGGAGGCCGCCTTCTCGCCGCCCTCGACGGTGAAGTCCGCGGCGACCCGGTTGTCGACGTCGAGGTCACACTTGGCCAGCGCGTCCTTGAAGCCCTTACTGCGGTCCTGGGTCAGCGGCAGCGAGTCGATGCCGGCGATCTCGGCGACGACAGCGTCGGTCTTGCCGTCGGCCTGCTCACAGACGTACTCACCGGCCGAGACGCCCATGCCGTAGTTGTCGCCGAGGACGGTGACCCGGGCGGCGTTGGGGTCGTTGAACTCACGGTCGACGTTGATGACCGGGATGCCGGCCTCCATCGCCTTGAGAGCCACCGGCGTCAACGCGGCGCCGTCGAAGGGCAGCAGCACGATGGCGTCGACCTTGTCGTTGATGAAGGTCTCGACCTGGCTGATCTGCAGGCCGACCTCGTTGGTGCCCTCCGCCAGGCGGAATTCGACGTCTTCGTAGGCCTCGGCAGCAGTCTTGGCCTGCTCGCTGATCGCACCCATCCAGCCGTGGTCGGCGGCGGGAGCCGAGAAGCCGATGACGACCGTGTCGCCCTTCTCGTCGTTGGAACCGGCTTCGGCGTTGGAGGTGCCACCGACGTTCTCGGACTTCTCGGGGGTGTTGCTGATGCAGGCCGAGAGGGCGAGCACCGAGAGACCGGCGACGAGGATCTTTGCTGTGGACTTCAGTTTCATGAGGTGCTCCTAGAGCGTGGAAGGGTGGAGGAGGGATGAGTCCGAGACCCGAGGACGGCTGGGAGGACGGCGTCGGGCGGTCATGACCCGGGCTGTCGTGAGAACCGCTTCTGCAGCAGCACGGCGGCGATGATGATCAGGCCCTTGGTGAAGGCCTGGGCGGAGATCGAGAGGTTGTTGAGCACGAACACGTTGGTGAGGGTCATGAAGATCAGCACCCCGAAGACGGTGCCGACGATGTTGCCGCGCCCGCCGGCGAGCAGGGTGCCGCCGATGACGACCGCTGCGATGGCGTCCAGCTCGTAGAGCTGGCCGTGGGTGGCGCTGCCGGTCGTGGTGCGGCTGATCAGCATCACCGCGGCGATGCCGCAGCAGAGGCCGACGAGCACGTAGAGGAGCACGGTGTGGCGGCGTACGTTGATGCCGGCCAGGCGCGAGGCCTCCGGGTTGCCGCCGATGGCCAGCGTGCGTCGGCCGAAGGTGGTGCGGTTGAGCAGGACCCAGCCGATCACGGCCACGATGGCGAAGATCCAGATCAGCACCGAGATGCCGAGGATGTCTCGGGAGAACGCGTCGGTGAAGCCCGGCACGCTGATGATCTGGGTCTTGCGCGCCGAGATGATCTCGGCCAGACCGCGGGCGCTCGCCATCATCGCCAGCGTGGCGATGAACGGGACCACCCCGCCGTATGCGATCAACAACCCGTTGATCAATCCAGCGCCGGCACCGACCAGAAGGGCGGTGGTGACGATGATGATCCAATGGATGTCGTTCGCCATCGTCTGGGTGGCCACCGTGGTGCACCAGATCGAGGAGAGCGCGACCAGCGCACCCACGGAGAGGTCGATGCCGCCACCGGTGATGACGAAGGTCATCCCGATGCTGACCACGCCGATCACCGCGGCCAGTCGCAAGATGGTCATCACGTTGTCGACCGAGGCGAACCGCTCACCGGCCGTAGCGGTGCCGATGACGGCCAGCAGCGCCAGCGCCAGGACCAGGCCGAGGTTGTGGCCCGCGCCGCTGCGCAACAGCTGACCGAGACCGCCGGGCTCGGCCCGGCGGGCCGCCTCCTTCTCCACCCGAGCGGTGTCGGCCGGGGTCACAGCCCCGGTCGGTGTGTCGCTCATGCGACCTCTCCTTCCATCACGAGGTCCAGGACCTTCGACTCATCGATCTCGGTGGCGGGTCCCTCGTGGACGACGGAGCCCTCGCTGATGACGAGGACCCGGTCGGCGAGACCGAGCACCTCCTCCACCTCGCTGGACACCACGACCACGGCGACACCTTCGTCGGCCAGGCGGCGGACGAGGTTGTAGATCTCGGTGCGTGCCCCGACGTCGACGCCCCGGGTGGGCTCATCGAGGAGCAGCACCTTGCAGTCGCGCAGCAGCCACCGGGCGAGCACGACCTTCTGCTGGTTGCCGCCCGACAGGTTGCGGACCGGCCGGTCCACCCCGGCCGGACGTACGTCGAGCGAGCGGCTGAGCTCCTCGGCGGCCCGGCGCTCGGCGCCGCTGTCGAGGAAGCTGGCCTTGGAGAACCGGCTCATGGACGAGACGGTCACGTTGCGGTAGACCGCCTGGTCGAGCAGCAGCGCCTGGCTCTTGCGCTCCTCGGGAGCCAGGCCGATCCCGGCGGCCACCGCGGCTCGCACCGAACCTCGGCGCAGCCGGCGGCCGTTGACGGTGACCGTGCCCGCGCTGGAGCGGCGAGCGCCGTAGACGGTCTCGAGGATCTCCGAGCGGCCGGAGCCGACCAGGCCGGCCAGACCGACGATCTCGCCCGCGTGGACACGGAGGTCGACGTCGTGGAAGCGGTCGCCGGACAGGCCGGTGGCCTCGAGCACCGGCGTGCCGTCCTGACCGGGTCGCGTCGCGGGGCGCTCGGGGAAGACGTACTCGATCTGGCGGCCGGTCATCAGCGTGATCAGCTCCCGGGTCGGCGTCTCCTCGACCGAGAGGCCGGTCGCCACGGTGCGGCCGTCCTTGAGGACCGTGATCCGGTCGCCGATCTGGCGGATCTCCTCGAGACGGTGAGAGATGTAGATGATCGCGACACCCTCCGCGGTGAGACCGCGCATCACCCGGAAGAGGTTGTCCACCTCCTCCTGGTCGAGGACGGCCGACGGCTCGTCGAGGATGAGCAGGCGGGTGTCGTGGGACAGCGCGCGCGCCATGCTGACGATCTGCTGCCCGGCGGGCGAGAGGTCGCCGACCAGGCGGTTCGGGTCGACCTCGCTGTGGCCGAGCCGGGCCAGGAGCGTACGCACCCGCTGGGTCGCCTCCGCGCGGCGGCTGAACCCGGCGGTGGCGAGCTCGTGGCCGAGGAAGATGTTCTCGGTGACGGTGAGGCCGGGCACCAGGTCGAGCTCCTGGTAGATCGTCGAGATGCCGCGCTTCATGGCCGCGACCGGCGTGGTCAGCCGGACCGGCTCGCCCTCCCAGAGGATCTCTCCCTCGTCGGGCTGGTACGCCGCCGAGAGCACCTTGATCAGGGTCGACTTGCCGGCGCCGTTCTGGCCGAGCAGGCAGTGCACCTCCCCCGCGCGGACGTCGAGATCGACGCCGCCGAGGGCCAGCACGCCGGGGAACCGCTTCACGATCCCGGTCATCTCGAGCAGTACGCCACCCCCCTCTGCGCTGGCGGCGGGGCCGTCCGGCGACGGCTTCGGGCTCTGGGTCATCGGGTTCCTCCGTGCAGTTCGGGCAGATCGGCGAGGGCGGTGGGGTCGGAGAGCACCGGCTCCAGGGAGACCAGTGCGCCGCCGCGGACGGCGGCGGTGGGGCCGAAGGCCGAGATCGCGACCCGGGTGCCGCCGGCCCGCGGCGCGAGGACGTCGGCGGCGAGCCGTGCCTCGACGGCCGGACGCAGCCACTCGCCGAGCACGGCGAAGTAGCCGCTGAGCACGACGGTGCCGGGGTTGAGCGTGTTGACGAGCACGGCTGCGCCGGTGCCGAGCCAGGTGCCGACCTCGTCCAGCGCCGCCAGGGTGCGGCCGTCGGCGAGCCGGGCCCGCTCGACCAGGGTGGCGAGCCGCTCCTCCAGGGTCAGCACGGGGTCGCGAACCGGGTCGTCGGGGTCGGTGGCCGACTCCAGCAGCGCCCGCAGACCGACCACGGTCTCCCAGCAGCCGGTGCGGCCGCAGCCGCAGAGCCGACCGCGAGGGTCGACCGGGAGATGGCCGATCTCCCCTGCCCAGCCGTGCCGCCCCGGGGCGACTCGGCCGCCGCTGACGATCGCGCCACCCAGGCCGACCTCGCCGTAGAGCACCACCATGTCGGCGCGGTCGGCGTCGGTGGGGTCGAGCTCGGCGGTGGCGGCGAGGGTGGCTTCGTTGGCCACGCGCACCGGCGGCACGGGCCGCACCGACCCTGCCATGGCGCCGAGCCGGCGGCGTACGTCCTCGGCGGCGTCGATGTCGCGCCAGCCGAGGTTGGGGGCGAGGGTGACCCGCTGCGTGGCGGTGTCGACGAGGCCCGCGACGCCGACGGTGACGCCCGTGACGGCGGCACCGGCGGTCCGTGCCTCGGCGAGGGCGTCGGCGACCAGCCCGGCGAGCTCAGCCAGTACGCCCTCGGGGGCAAGACTCCGGCCGTCGATGCCGCGGCGGAACTCGGCGATCACGGTCCCGGCGAGGTCGACGGCGACGACGGCGAGATGATCGACGTTGATCTCCGCGCCGACCCCGCACACCGAGCTGCCGTTGAGTCGGACCTGGACACCGGGGCGGCCGGCGCCGCGGCGGTCGGCGTCCTCGCAGGAGACCAGCCCGAGCTCGGCGAGCTCGTCGACCAGGCCGTTGGCGACCGTACGGGTCAGTCCGGTCTCCTCGGCCAGGCGGCCCCGCGAGCGCGGCCCGCCTTCGCGCAGCGACCGCAGGAGCAGGCCCATCCGCGCGGTCCGGACGGCGGCCGGGTCGGCGGTGGCGGAGACCCGCACGGTGATGTCTGCGTCGCGCACGGTCGTCTCCTGTCCGGGGTATAGGCGTCCATCACAGACGCGGCCTGTGATGGCAGTCACAGAATTCGGTGACCGAGAGACAAACTAGTGACACCGCTCACGTTGTACAACCCTTTCGTGGCGGTTTCTGCAAAGTTTCTGTCGAACTTTGAAAAGTAATTGGACAAAGTAGGCGAAAGGGGCACCCGGCCACGATCGGCCGGATGCCCCTTCCCGATGGATCTCGAGGGTCACTCGCTGGGTGCGAGCACCACCTCGTCACTGCCCGTCAGCGCCGGGATGTCACCCTCGCCCGGATCGGTGTACTCCGCCACGAAGACGGCGTTCAGCTCGTCCTCGCCCGGGTCGTGACCGCCGGGGACCGTGGTCACGATCGAACCGCTGCAGCCGTTCGCCGTGGTCTGCGGGTGCCCGTGCTCGTCGTGACCCAGGACGTACGTCACCGAGACCCTGGAGCAGTCGACCGCCTGGTCGTCGGCGACCTCGACCTGGAACTGGACGGTGTCGCCGAAGTGGAACGCCTCACCCGGAGCCGGGCTGGTCGTCAGCGTCACCACCGGGACGGCGTTGCCGACGATCACGTCGACGTCGGCCGAGGCGTGCTTGCCGCGCCCCGGAGCGCGACCCTTGTCCGTGACCGTCAGGGTGGCCTTGTAGACCCCCGGCTCGCCGTAGGTGTGGGTGGCGGTCGCCCCGGTGGCGTCGAACCTGCCGTCGCCGTCGAAGTCCCACTGATAGGTGAGCTGGTCACCGTCGGGGTCGGTCGTCCCGGCGCTGTCGAAGGCCACGCTCAGCGGCGCGTCACCTCCGGTCTTGTCGGCGCTGATCACCGGCTTCGGGGTGTGGTTGCCGGTGCGGGCGATGTAGTCGATCCGGGAGACCTGAGCCTCCTCGTTCTCACTGAAGAACCCGTCGCCGTACTCGAGCATGTAGAGCGAGCCGTTCTTGCCGAACTCCAGGTCCATCACGTTGTCGGTGACGAAGGTGGAGAGCACCGCCTCGATCCCGGTCAGCTCACCGTCATCGTCGATCCGCATGCCCTTGAGGTAGTCCCGGCCCCACTCCGCGAAGATCGGGATGCCGTCGTAGTACTTCGGCCAGGCGCCCGAGCGCGGGTCCTTCGTGGCCGCCTTGTCGTAGTCGTACGCCGGGCCGGCCATCGGAGCGATGCCGCCGGTGCCGAGCTCGGGGAACTCGGCGGACGCGCCGTAGGTGTACCAGACGGTCGGCTGGCTGACCGGCGGGAGCTGGGTCAGGCCGGTGTTGTGCCGCGAGTCGTTGACCGGCGCGTCACAGTCGAACGCCGGCCCCGAGGTCCCGGTCGCGAAGTCGTAGTCGCGGTAGGGCATCTCGGAGGTCGCACACAGCGGCCAGCCGTAGTTGACCGGCTCGCTGACCACGGTCCACTTGCCCTGGCCGGCCGGGCCGCGGTCGGGGTTCGCCGAGGAGGCGTCGGGCGAGTAGTCGGCCACGAAGATCCGGTCGGACTCCGGGTCGATCTCGATCCGGAACGGGTTGCGCAGACCCATCGTGTAGATCTCCGGGCGGGTCTTCGGCGTACCAGGCTTGAAGAGGTTGCCCTTCGGGACGGTATAGCCGCCGGTACGTCCCGGCTTGATCCGGAGCAGCTTGCCGCGCAGGTCGTTGGTGTTGGCCGAGGTGCGCCGCGCGTCGAAGGCCGGGCTGCGACCCGCGCTGTCGTCGAGCGGCGCGTACCCGTCGGACGAGAACGGGTCGGTGTCGTCGCCGGTGGCGAGGATCAGGTTGCCCTGGGAGTCGAAGACGATGTCGCCGCCGACGTGACAGCAGCGGCCCCGGTCGACAGGTACGTCGAGGATCTGCTGCTCGGTGGACAGGTCGATCTCCCCGCGTGAGAACTGGAAGCGGGAGAGGCGGATGGCGCCCTTGAACGGCTCGAAGTCGGCCGGGGTGCCGTTCGCCGGGGCGTCGCCCTCGTTGACGCCGGGTGTGGCCGGGTCGTCGACGGGGGTGTCCAGGACGGGTGAGTAGTAGACGTAGACCCACTTGTTGCTGCGGCCGTTGTATCCGGGGTCCAGAGCGATGCTCTGCAGCCCCTCCTCGTCGTGCTGGTAGACGTCGAACTCGGCCGCGACGGTGTTGACACCGGTGTCGGCGTCGTTGAGCCACACCTTCCCGGCACGGGTGGTGTGGAGGACGTCCCCGTTGGGCAGGACCGCGAGGTCCATCGGCTCACCGGGGCGATCGTTGAGCGTCACCTTCTCGAAGTCGGTGTCCGGCGGTGGGGCGGCCGTGGGGGCCGCGTCCGCGGACGTGGTGATGGGGAGAACCAGGAGGCCGGAGACCACGGTGGTGGCGACGCTCCAGAGGGTGAATCTGCGCACGGTCCATCTCCTTCTCTCGCTGTCGTGGAGGGGAGCGAGATCGTTCGCGAACGTAGCGATGTGACGCCGGTCACGTCAAGTGACTTGCGTACTTTCGCAAGAAGATTTCGAAAGATGGAACGATAGTGCGCCTCTGAGGCGGTCGGGAGCCGGGTCTACGCCTCTCCGCTGCTGGGCGCGTAGACCGAGGCGCTGATCAGGTGGGCGGCCCCGATGACGCCACCCTCGTCACCCAGCTCGCTGAGCACGATCGGGAGGTTGCCGGTCGCCAACGGCAGCGAGCGGCGGTAGGTCACACTGCGGATCTCGGCGAGCAGCCCGTGACCCAGCTTGCTGACCCTGCCGCCGATGACGATCAGGCCGGGGTTGAAGAACGAGACCAGGCTGGCGAGGACCTGGCCGATGCGGTGTCCGCTCTCCCGGATGAGCTGGACCGCCTGGGCGTCGCCGCGGGCCACCGCGACGGCGATGTCCTCGGCGCTCAGCTCACCCTTCTCCGCGAGCAGCTCGGCCAGCACCGGAGAGCGTCCGGAACGGGCCGCGGCGAGCGCCTCACGGGCCAGCGCAGCGCCTCCGGAGAACGCCTCCAGGCAGCCGGTGTTGCCGCACGCGCAGGTGGGTCCGAAGTCCTCGACGCGGATGTGGCCGATGTCGCCGGCGCAGCCGTCGACGCCGCGGTAGAGGTCGCCGTCGACGACGATCCCGCAGCCGATGCCGGTGCCGATCTTGACGTAGAGGAAGTCACGGGCGGTCCGGGCGACGCCCGCGTGCTGTTCCCCGGCCGCGAGGACGTTCACGTCGTTGTCGAGCACGACCGGGCAGCCCAGCTCCCGGGCGACCGCGTCGCGCACCGGGTAGCCGTCCCAACCGGGCATGATCGGCGGCGACACCGAGACGCCACGGTGGAAGTCGACCGGTCCGGGTACGCCGATCCCCGCGCCCATCGGCTCGGAGACGCCGTGCTCGTCCAGGAGCGCGCGCACCTCGTCGAGCGCGGTCGCGAGCACCTTCTCCGGGCCGCTGCGGATGTCGCACGCCCGAGTGCGGGTGCCGATCACCGACAGCCGACCGTCGGTGAGGCCCACCGACATGCTGGTGGCGCCGATCGAGATGCCGACGAACCGGATGTCCGGCGCGAGGTCGACCAGGGTCGAGCGGCGACCGCCCCGGGAGGCCGCCGGCCCGACCTCGTGGGCCATGCCCAGCTCGGTGAGCCGGCCGACCTCGGCCGCGATCGTGGTGCGGGAGACGCTCAGCCGGTCGGCGAGCTGAACCCGCGACAGCGGGCCCTCGTCGCGGAGCTGGGCGAGCAGTCGTGCCTGCATGGAGGTCTCGGCCCGGCCGGCGAGTGAGTGGCGCATACCGGCGATCCTGCCACGTGGCACCGCCTGCTAGCCCAGGAGCGCGTCGACGAAGGCCTCCGGGGTGAACGGGGCCAGGTCGTCGGGGCCCTCACCGAGGCCGACGAGCTTGACCGGGACGCCGAGCTCGCGCTGGACGGCGACCACGATGCCGCCCTTGGCGGAGCCGTCGAGCTTGGTGAGGACGATGCCGCTGACCGCGACGGCCTCGCTGAAGACGCGGGCCTGGATGAGGCCGTTCTGGCCGGTGGTGGCGTCGAGGACGAGCAGGACCTCGGTGACCGGGGTCTGCTTCTCGATGACGCGCTTGACCTTGCCGAGCTCGTCCATCAGGCCGGCCTTGTTCTGCAGCCGGCCGGCGGTGTCGACGATGATGGTGTCGACGCCGGTGTCGAGCCCCTCCTTGACCGAGTCGAAGGCGACGCTGGCCGGGTCGGTGCCCTCCGGGCCGCGGACGACCTCGACGCCGACCCGCTCACCCCAGGTGGTCAGCTGCTCGGCGGCCGCGGCACGGAAGGTGTCGGCGGCACCGAGGACGACCTTGCGGTCCTCGGAGACCAGGATCCGGGCGAGCTTGCCGGTGGTGGTGGTCTTGCCGGTGCCGTTGACGCCGACCATCAGCACCACGCCGGGGGCGCCGTCGGTGCCGCTGACCTGGAGCCGGCGGTCCATGCCGGGGTCGACCAGCTTGATCAGCTCGTCGCGCAGCGCCGCCTTGGCGTCGGACTTGCCACCCTCGACGCGCAGCCGGGTGCGCAGCCCGTCGACCAGCTCCTGGGTCGGGGCGACGCCGATGTCGGCGGTGAGCAGCAGATCCTCGATGGCCTCCCAGGTGTCCTCGTCGAGCTGGTCGGACGAGAGCAGGTTGAGCAGCCCGCGGCCCAGCGCGTTGGAGCCGGCCAGGCGCTGGCGCAGCCGCACCAGGCGCGAGGCGGTGCTCTCCGGCTTCTCGATGACCGGCGCGGCGGGTTCCGCCGTCGCCGGCTCGGCCTCCCCGGGGGTGGCCTCCTCGACCGTCGGTTCTTCCGGACGGGTGATGGTGTCGGTCCCCGCCTGGGTCGGCAGCGAACGCTCCTTGCGGCGCCGGGTGCTGGTGACCAGACCGACGATGCCGCCGCCGATGATCGCGACAGCGGCGACCGCGATGATGACGATGAGGGTGACCATGTCCATGGGCCTCATCCAATCAAACTAGCGGTTCTTTTCCGTAGTTCCTGGCTTGCGCTCACCGAACAGCTCGGTGAGACGGTCCTCGCGGCGGGCCTGCAGGCGCGTGGCCGGACTGAGCGTGGGGGCCGTGTCGACGGCCCGCTCCATCGCCTCGCCGAGCTTGGAGACGTACGGCATCTTCTGTCCGCGGTGGGGGAAGACCGTGTAGACGATCACGAGTCCGGCCAGCGTGACGATGAGCAGCATCGCCACGAAGATGACAAGGATGGTCAGCACTGGCTCGGCCAGCCCCCTTCTGGATACGCACGGACGGCGTCCACCCTTGCACACCTCGCGTCCCGAGCCCACAACGCCGCGCGCGCCCGCGCGCATCCCGGCGTACGGCGCGGGATCTCGACAACCCGCACCAGGCCGGTAGGGTTTCACGGCATGAGGATCATCGGGACAATGATGGTCCGGGACGAGGTCGACATCGTCGCCGCGATGATCGAGCACCACCTGGACCAGGGTGTCGACACGTTGATCGTCACTGACAACGCGTCGGTCGACGGCACCACCGAGGTGCTCGAACGCTACGCCGCGACGGGACAGGTCGAGCTCCACCACGACCCCGTCCACGAGAAGCAGCAGGGCAAGGTCGTCACCTCGATGGCCCGACGTGCCCGCACGCACTTCCGCGCCGACTGGGTCCTCAACCTCGACGCCGACGAGTTCCTGGTGCCCAAGGACAAGGGCCTGACCGTACGTCAGGCGCTCGAGGCCACTCCCCTGTCGCTGAACGCGTTCACCGTCGAGGTGGAGAACCTCGTCGGCCCGCCCGCCTGGACGGGCGGCGGCATCAACCGGCTCCAGTGGCGCGACCGACGCCCCGACGAGCGCCTCGAGGCGGTCGGGCTCCACGCCCACCCGACGCCCAACGCCATCCACCGCGGCGAGTCGGACATCAAGGTCGTCCAGGGCAACCACTTCGTCTCGATGATGAGCAACGGCCAGCCCGCCGACGAGGTCGCTCTCGAGGTGCTCCACCTCCCGTGGCGCTCCTGGGCCCAGCTGGAGCGCAAGGTGATCAACGCCGGCAAGGGCTACGAGGCCAACCCGGACCTGAAACCGAGCCCCCGCCACCACGGGATGCGCGACTACCAGCGCTACCTGAACGGCACGCTGCAGGACGCCTACCTCGCGCGCACGCCCACCCGGGCCGAGCTCGCCGCCGGCGCCTTCTCCGGCGACTACTCGTTCGACGACTGGCTGACCCACCACCTGCACATCGTGCTCGGCCGCTCGCTCGCCCCCGATCTCATGCGTGACGTGCTCGACCCCGCGAACGACAAGGCCGTCCCCGACGACGAGCACGCGCTCGGCGCCGAGCGCGGCCGGGCCGCACTGGCCGCCGAGCCTTACATCCCACCCCGCAAACGCTGAAACTCTCTTCTCAGGAGGACCTGTCTTGCCCACCTTCAGGGGCGCCGTACGCCGCGGCCTCGCCGCCGCAGGTCTGCAGACCGTCCGTGCCGCCGATGCCGAGGCCGCGCGCCTGCACGGCCGGATCGACGAGCTCAAGCAGCGCAACCAGAAGCTGCGTACGAAGGTGGAGGGGTTGCAGGGCGACCGAAACCGCACCACCGCGGTCCCGGCCATCCCCGGCCTGGACCGGCTCGAGCTGCGCCGCGAGCAGGTGCTCGCCGGGGTCAAGCCCGACGCCCTGATCCTGGAGATCGGCCCCGCGCACAACGCGATCCTGCCCAAGCGGGACGGCTATGACGTACGCATCGTCGACTATCTCGACCGCGGGGGTCTGGTTCAGCGCTATGCGGGCTTCTCGCAGTACGACCCCGATGACATCGAGGAGGTCGATTACGTCTTCCGGCCGGGAACGCCCTGGTCGGACGTGATCCCGGAACGCTTCGACCTCGTCGTCGCCTCCCACGTCATCGAGCACACCACCTCGATGATCGACTTCCTCAACGAGTGCGAGAAGCTGCTGCGTCCTGACGGGGTGCTGGCGCTGGTCATCCCCGACCACCGCTACTGCTTCGACCGGTTCCGCGAGCGCGCCTCGCTCTCGCGCGTCATCGACGCCTCGCTCTACCCGTCGTCGGTGCACACGATGGGCGCGGTCATCGAGGAACGTCTCAACGCGGCCAAGCACGGCGGCATCACCGCGTGGGGCCCGCGCCACAAGGGCGACTACAGCTTCGCCAACGGCCTGGAGACCGTGAAGGCCAACGGCGAGGAGGCCCGGCGCGGCGAGCGCTACATCGACACCCACAACTGGGTCTGCACCCCCAACCACCTCCGCCTGCTGCTCCAGGACCTCGCCGACCTCGACTTCGTCTCGATGCGGGAGACGTCCTTCCACGACACCGTCAAGCACGAGTTCTTCATCAACCTCTCCCCCACCGGCGAAGGCACCGGCCTCACCCGCGAGGAGCTCGTCGTCCTCGCCGACGACGAGCGCCGCGTCCTGGACCAGGCAGTCTTCGAGAAGTAGTCCTGGTGTGTAGCCGAGTCGGCGCAACTGCACGCCTTGGAGCGAAGCGAAGCGAGCGAGGCGTGCGGTTG
>NZ_JBHVGB010000078.1:0-25164 GCF_042801335.1 Nocardioides sp. NPDC057577
CCGCTGGGCGAGCCGCCGGAGCCGCTAGGCGGAGGCGTGTCGAGACCAACACGGTAAGCGACTGTGTTGGTCTCGACACGGGCTCCGCTGGCGCTCCGCCCGGCTCGACCAGCGGGGGTGGTCACACGTTGCGCCGGTACTGTCCACCCACCTCGAAGAACGCCTCGGTGACCTGCCCGAGCGAGCAGACCCGGGCCGCGTCCATGAGCGCGGCGAAGACGTTGCCGTCGGAGGTGGCGGCCTCCTTGAGGCGTACGATCGCGGCCTCCGCCTCGGTCGCGTGGGCCGCCTGGTAGGCGTGGACGCGGTCGAGCTGGGACTTCTTCTCGGTCTCGGTCGCGCGGGCGAGCTCGACGGGGCCGGCCGGCTCGCCGTCGGTGGAGCGTACGAAGGTGTTGACGCCGACGATCGGCAGGGTGCCGTCGTGCTTGCGGTGCTCGTAGAGCATCGACTCGTCCTGGATCTTGCCGCGCTGGTAGCCGGTCTCCATCGCCCCGAGCACGCCGCCGCGCTCCGAGATCCGGTCGAACTCCTTGAGCACGGCCTCCTCGACGAGGTCGGTGAGCTCGTCGATGATGAAGGAGCCCTGGAGCGGGTTCTCGTTGAAGGCCAGGCCCCACTCCCGGTTGATGATCAGCTGGATCGCCAGCGCGCGCCGCACCGACTCCTCGGACGGGGTCGTGACGGCCTCGTCGAAGGCGTTGGTGTGCAGCGACTGGGCGTTGTCATAGATCGCGATCAGCGCCTGCAGCGTCGTGCGGATGTCGTTGAAGTCCATCTCCTGCGCGTGCAGGGACCGCCCGCTCGTCTGGATGTGGTACTTCAGCTTCTGCGAGCGCTCCGAGGCGCCGTAGCGGTCCCGCATCGCGACCGCCCAGATCCGGCGGGCAACCCGGCCGATGACCGAGTACTCCGGGTCCATGCCGTTGGAGAAGAAGAAGGACAGGTTGGGCGCGAAGTCGTCGATCGACATCCCGCGGGCGAGGTAGGACTCGACGTAGGTGAACCCGTTGGCCAGCGTGAAGGCGAGCTGGGAGATGGGGTTCGCCCCGGCCTCGGCGATGTGATAGCCGGAGATCGAGACCGAGTAGAAGTTGCGCACTCCCTGCTCGATGAACCACTCCTGGATGTCGGCCATGCAGCGCAGCGAGAACTCCGTGGAGAACAGGCAGGTGTTCTGGCCCTGGTCCTCCTTGAGGATGTCGGCCTGCACCGTGCCGCGGACCGTCTGCAGCGCCTTCGCCGGGTCGATCCCGCGCTCGCGCGCCTGGTCGATCACGGTGTTGAGGAAGAAGGCCAGGATCGTCGGAGCCGGTCCGTTGATCGTCATCGACACCGAGGTCGTCGGGGCCAGCAGGTCGAAGCCGTCGTAGAGCGCCTTCATGTCGTCCAGCGTCGCCACCGAGACGCCGGAGGTGCCGACCTTGCCGTAGATGTCGGGGCGTACGTCGGGGTCACGGCCGTAGAGCGTCACCGAGTCGAAAGCGGTCGAGAGCCGGGTCGCGGGCTGGCCCTCGGAGAGCAGTTTGAAGCGGCGGTTGGTGCGGAACGGGTCGCCCTCGCCGGCGAACATCCGCGCCGGGTCCTCGTCGGCCCGCTTGTAGGGGAAGACCCCCGCGGTGAACGGGAAGAACCCGGGCAGGTTCTCGTTGCGCAGGAACCGGGTCAGCTCACCGCGGTCGGTGTAGCGAGGGGTCGCCACCCGCGGGATGTAGTTGCCCGCCAGCGACGTGCGGCCGCTCTCGTCGGCGGCGTACGTGTCCCTGGTCTCCTCCCACGAGGAGAGCTGTTTCCGCAGGTCATCGGGGATCTCGGAGGCGGGGGACTCGAGCTCGGGGTGGTCCTGGGCGACGATCTCGTAGGCCTGCTCCTTGCGCGCCGCGGTGACGAGCTCGACGGTGTGCGCGTGGTAGTCGCGTACGTCGCCGGC
Organism: Nocardioides sp. NPDC057577; assembly: GCF_042801335.1. Classification (NCBI taxonomy): domain Bacteria; kingdom Bacillati; phylum Actinomycetota; class Actinomycetes; order Propionibacteriales; family Nocardioidaceae; genus Nocardioides; species Nocardioides sp. NPDC057577. The sequence goes on from NZ_JBHVGB010000078.1 coordinate 1,931, forward strand.
GATCTCGGCCAGGTAGCGGACCCGCTTCTCGGGGATGATCGGGTGCAGGCCCGTGGAGTGGCGGGTCTCGACGCGCGGGAGGACACCCTCACCGACCGCCAGCCCGGCCTCGGCGAGGAGCCCGCGCAGGTGCTGGTAGAGCGCGGTGACGCCGTCGTCGTCGAAGGCGGCGGCCGAGGTGCCGAAGACCGGCATGTCGTCGGGGGAGGAGGTGAACGCCTCCCGGTTGCGGACGAGCTGGCGCGACACGTCGCGCAGCGCGTCCTCGGCTCCGCGGCGCTCGAACTTGTTGATCGCCACCACGTCGGCGAAGTCGAGCATGTCGATCTTCTCCAGCTGGCTCGCGGCGCCGAACTCAGGAGTCATGACATAGAGCGAGACGTCGACGAAGTCGCTGATCCCGGTGTCGCCCTGGCCGATGCCGGGGGTCTCGACGATGACGAGGTCGACGGCGGACTTCATCACGGCGAGCACGTCGGCGAAGTGCTCGGGCACCTCGTGGCCGCCGCGAGTGGCGAGGGAGCGGTAGAACGTCGAGGAGGGGCCGCCGTCGGTGATGGGCGCGAGCGAGTTCATCCGGATCCGGTCGCCCAGCAGCGCGCCGCCGCCGCGGCGCCGAGACGGGTCGATGGCGAGGATGCCGATCCGGATCTTGTCCTCCTGGTCGGTGCGCAACCGCCGGACCAGCTCGTCGGTGAGCGAGGACTTGCCGGAGCCGCCGGTGCCGGTGATGCCCAGGACGACCGCCCGATCGGCCTCACGCAGCGGGTCCGCGATCTCGGCCGGCAGCCGCCCCTGCTCGGCCGCGGTGATGGACCGCGTGAAGGAGAGGGGGCAACCGCCGAGCACGTCCTCGGCGGCGAAGTCGAAGGTGGGCCACAGGTCGCGGTCGACGTCGCGTACGACCGAGTTGATCATCCCCGGCAGCCCCAGCCGCTGGCCGTCCTCCGGGGAGAAGATCTTGACGCCGGAGTTGGCCAGCCGCTCGATCTCGTAAGGAACGATGACCCCGCCGCCGCCGCCGACGACCTTGACGTGCCCGGCGCCACGCTCCTTGAGCGCGCGGACCAGATACTCGAAGAACTCCACGTGCCCGCCCTGGTAGGACGAGACCGCGACGCAGTGGGCGTCCTCCTGCAGGGCCGCGTCGGCGATCTCGGTCACCGAGCGGTTGTGACCGAGGTGGATCACCTCGCACCCCTGGGCCTGGAAGATCCGGCGCATGATGTTGATCGCCGCGTCGTGACCGTCGAACAGGCTGCTCGCGGTCACGATCCGCACGTGGTGCTGGGGGATGTGGAGGTCGGACATGGGCGGTCTCCCAGGGAATAGTTGGACGTCCAAGTAATTCCAGCATAGGTCGTCCCCCGCGTACTTGCCAGTACGCGACGTCGATGTCTCAGCCGACGGCGTCCCCCGAGGCCGCGCGGACCTGGGTGAGCAGCCCGGTCAGACCGGGTACGTCCTCGATGCCGGGCTTCTCGAAGACCTCGCTGTTGAGCGAGATCGTGGCCGCCTCGACCGCCTCCCGGCCGGCGTCGGAGATGGCGGCGAGGACCACCCGCCCGTCTGCTGCCGAGCGGCTGCGGCGTACGAAGCCCTGCTTCTCCAGCCGGGCGACGGCGCTGGTCACCGAGGCGGGGTGGACCTGGAGGCGGGAGCCGAGCTTGGCCATCGGGAGCTGGCCGTCCTGGGTGAAGGAGAGCAGGCGGAGCACCTCGTAGCGGGCGAAGGAGAGGTCGTGGGGGCGCAGCGCGGAGTCGACGCGCTCCATCACGAGCTGGTGCACGCGCACGAGCGAGGTCACCAACGCCATCCCGTCGGCAGCGTCGGCCCAGCCGTGCGCGATCCACTGCCGTTTCGCCTCGCGGATCGGATCCATGCGGGCCAGCATCACACAGATGGCTTTACTACATGATCACGACGGCGCGCCGAACGTCCCGAGCAGGTTGAGAATCACGGCGAGGCCGATGACGGTCGCGATCACCGAGAGCGTCACGACCAGGCCGACCGCGACGGAGAAGCCCGCGCCCTCGTGCCGTGCGCCGCGCTGCTGCAGCGCATAGAGCCGGGCGACGCTGGTGATCAGCGTGCGGCCCTCCTCGGCATCGAAACGGTACTGGTCCAAGTCGGGGACGGACTCGGGGTCGTGCACGTGCCATACGCCCTGGTCGGTCTGCTCGTCATCGGCCTCGATGCGGCGTACGCCGGTCCTCTGCGTGTGGGGCACGTCGCCGAACCAGACGAGGCTGCGGGTGTCCTCGATGATCGCGTAGGAGGAGCGGGTCGGCATCGAGACGTGGTAGGTGAAGACCCAGTGGAGCTTGGTGGCCGTCAAGGTGGCATGCCAGCGCTCGTCGGCCAGGTCGAGCTCCACGTCGAAGCCGCGTGCGGTCTCGGTCGCCTTGTAGGGAGTTCCGTCGCACACGCGCGCGACATGGTCGAAGAAGGGCCTCGCATGAGGGGACACGACTCAACAGGCTATCTGGTCCGGGGACTCTGCGGGACTACTCCGCGGCGTTGGGCGGCACGTCGATCTTGAAGTGGACCCTGCTGCCCTCGACGTCGTCGACGGTGATGATCGCGTCGTACTTCTCGCCCTCGGAGGTGAGGACGCAGGTCATCTCGGTGCCGATCTTGCCCTCGAGGTCGCCGGGGCAGTCGAGACCCTCGGGGGTGACGCCGATGGCGTTGGTGAGCTGCTCGGTCGCGATCCGCTCGACGGTCTTCTCCTGCACGTAGTCCTCGCCCGAGCCGCCGCACGCCGTCAGGGCGAGCGACAGCACGAGCAGAGCCGCGCCGGTCAGGGCGCCCGAGAAGGCGCGGGTACGTGTCATGCGCTCAGCCTAGGGGTAGGCAAAGATCAGGCAGACGTACGCCGCACCCGCTCGGGCGCGAAGGGGCGACCGGCCGAGGGGTCAGCCCACCGGAGCGAAGTCCCGCGCCCCGATGAACGTGGGCCGCGGCCTCGGCGCCGAGAACGGCTCGACCGCGGTGTTCTCCACGCTGTTGAACACCAGGAAGACGTTCGAGCGGGGGTACGGCGTGATGTTGCCGTTGGACCCGTGCATGCAGTTGCAGTCGAACATGACCGCGCTTCCGGCAGCCCCGGCCAGCACGTCGATCCCGTAGGTGTCCGCCATCTTCGTGACCGTCTCCTGATCGGGGGTGCCGGCGCCCTGCATCACCAGCGAGGACCTGTAGTTGTCCTCGGGAGTGGCGCCACCGCACGAGACGTACGTCCGGTGCGTGCCGGGCATGATCATCAGCGGCCCGTTGAAGGAGTAGTTGTCGGTCAGCGAGATCGAGATGCTGACGGTCCGCATCCGGGGCAGGCCGTCCTCGGCGTGCCAGGTCTCGAAGTCGGAGTGCCAGGAGAAGTCACCGCCGCCGAAGCCGGGTTTGAGGTTGATCCGGCTCTGGTGGATGTAGACGTCCGAGCCCAGGACCTGCCGGGCCCGACCGACCACGCGTGGGTCGGCCGCCAGCCGGGCGACGATGTCGCTGGTCCGGTGCACCTCGAAGATCGAGCGCACCTCCTGCGAGGCGGGTTCGATGATGGTGCGCTGGTCGGCACGGGTCTCGGGATCGTTGCTGAGCCGGTGCAGCTCGGAGCGCAGCTCCGCGACCTCCTCGGGCGTGATGAGGTCGGGGACGGTCAGGTAGCCGCGCTCGTCGTAGGAGTCGAGCGTCTGCTGGTCCATCGGCCCGTCGGCCGCGGTGCCCCAGACGACCCTGTCCTGGCGGGGGAGCGTGCTGAAGCCCTCCTCGAGGCGGGTGGGGTACACGTCCTCGACGTGCTCGATTGCAGCGGTCATGCAGTGACCTCCGTGGTCTCGGTGAGAAGCGGATAGACGCCGTCGTCGTCGTGCACCTCGCGGCCGGTGACCGGTGGGTTGAAGGTGCAGATCAGACGCAGATCGGTCGTGGCGGTGACGGTGTGCTTGTCGTGCTTGTCGAGCAGGTAGCACATCCCGTCGCGGATCTCGTACGTCTCTCCCGTCTCGCGGTCGAGGAGCTCGCCCTCACCGCCGACGCAGTAGACGCACTCGATGTGGTTGGCGTACCAGAACTCGTTCGTCGTCCCGGCGGGGATGTTGGTCTCGTGGAAGGAGAAGCCGACGCCCTCGCGGGCCAGGACGATCCGGCGGCTTCGCCAGGTCCCATGCTCGGACTCGACACGTACGTCTCGGTCGGTGTCGTCGAGGTCTTCCAGATAGGTGACGCGCATGTTCTCTCCGTTTCGAGTCGGGGGTCAGGCAGCGCTGCCGAGGACGGACGCGGTGGCCTCCTGGAGGACGGCGAGACCGCGGGCGAGCTCCTCGGAGCTGATGGTCAGCGGCGGCATCGTCTTGAGCACCTCGTCCTCGGGCCCGGAGGTCTCGACCAGCAGGCCGCACTCGTAGGCCGCGGTTGCGATCTTCCCGGCCGCGCTGACGTCCGGGAAGGCGATGCCGGTCAGGAGCCCGCGACCGCGGACGGTCGCACCCTCGTACCGCTCGGTGATCTCCGTCAGCCCCGCGCGCAGCTCGGCGGCCTTCGCCTGGACCTCGTTCTGGAAGGACTCGTCGGCCCAGTAGGTCTCCAACGCCACCCGGGCGGTGACGAAGGCGAGGTTGTGGCCGCGGAAGGTGCCGTTGTGCTCGCCGGGCTCGAACTGGTCCAGCTCGGGCCGGATCAGGGTCAGTGCCATCGGCAGGCCGAAGCCGGAGATCGACTTCGACAGGCAGACGATGTCGGGGGTGAACCCGGCCTCCTCGAAGCTGAAGAAGGTGCCGGTACGCCCGCAGCCGGCCTGCACGTCGTCGACGATCAAGATGATGTCGTACTCGCGGCACAGGTCCGAGAGCGCCTTGAGCCACTCCAGCCGGGCGGCGTTGAGGCCGCCCTCGCCCTGGACGGACTCCACGATGATCGCGGCGGGCTTGTCGACGCCGGAGCCGCTGTCCTGGAGCACCCGCTCCAGCCACATGAAGTCGTCGACGGCACCGTTGAAGTAGTCGTCGTACGGGATCTTCGAGCTGTTGGTCAGCGGGATGCCCGCGCCTCTGCGCTTCATCGAGTTGCCGGTCACCGACAGCGAGCCGAGCGTCATCCCGTGGAACGCGTTGGTGAAGGACAGCACGTGCTGGCGCCCGGTCGCCTTGCGGGCCAGCTTGAGCGCGGCCTCGACCGAGTTGGTCCCGGTCGGACCAGGGAACATCACCTTGTAGTCGAGATTGCGCGGCTCGAGGATCAGGTCGGAGAAGGCTTGCAGGAAGTCCCGTTTGGCGCTGGTGTGCATGTCCAGCGAGTGCACGATGCGGCCCTCGCGCAGGTAGTCGAGCAGCGGATCCAGCAATGCGGGGTTGTTGTGCCCGTAGTTGAGCGCGCCGGCCCCGGCGAAGAAGTCCAGGAACTCACGCCCGTCCTCGCTGGTCAGGGTGGAGCCTTGGGAGTGGGTCATCACGGCCGGCCAGCTGCGGCAGTAGCTGCGGACCTGCGACTCCAACGAGTCGAAGATCGCGGTGGCAGGTTCGGTGGTCGTCGTCATGGACATGACACCTCCGTGTATCGTCGATCCCGAGGGGGCGTTCCCGTCGGGTCGTGCGGTCGTGAACGGGCCGATGCGGAACAACAGCTCCGGGTCGTGCCCGTCGGGAAACATCGCGGCCTCGAAGAGCGGCGTGCGCTCGATCGGGGCGCTGCGTGCGTTCGCGAACGAGGTGAACAGCGCGATGGAGGCGCTGTTGTCCGCGGTGATGGTCGTCTCCAGGCGGCGTACTGCCGGCTCGGCGGAGAGGCTGTCGACGAGCTCGTCGAGCATGCGGCGGGCCAGGCCCTGGCCGCGGTGCCGCTCGTCGACGGCGACCTGCCAGATCATCAGGGTCTCTGGCTCGTCCGGACGGCGGTAGCCGATGACGAATCCTCCTGGATCGTCATCGACGGTCGCGACGATCGATGTCGCCGCGAAGTCGCGCGCCCACAGCAGGTAGGCGTACGAGGTGTTGACGTCGAGTACCCGAGATTCCCGTGCCATCCGCCACAGATGCTGACCGTCCTCGAGGTTCGGTGAGCGGAAGTCGACTCGGGTGGCCGACTCCGGGCGGGGCACGCTGCCATTCGAATTGCGATGTGGCATCGCCTCACGACGCTAACAGGATGCGGGACGTAAGGCCCGGGAGGAGTCCGCACTCCGATATGCGGGGCGGATGAGTCGGATATCGGTGCCGGCCTCGCACTCGAGGTGGGTAGGATGTTCATATAACGCACATTTGAGAAGGGTCGTCTTCAGATGCTTGATTCCGCGCCGCCGGCCGGTGCGCAAACGATCGATCGTGGTCTGCGGGTGCTGTGGTACCTGGCCGAGCATCCCCTGGGGGTCACCCTCGCGTCGTTGAGCCGGGACCTGGGGATGAACCGCACGGCCCTGCATCGGCTGATGGAGACCTACCGAGCCCACGACATCGTCCGCCGCGACGAGAACAAGTGCTTCCACCTGTCCTACGGGCTCGTGCAGCTCGCCTCGCACGTCGACAGCGACCTGCACCGCATCGCCTACCCGGTGCTGGCCGAACTGGCGGACGCGACCGGTGGGACCGCGCACATCATGGTCCCGGTCAGCGACAACGAGGTCCAGGCGATCGCCGTCGTGGAGCCGCGCAACGCCGCGGTCCATCTCTCGTTCCGGACCGGGCATCGTCACCAGATCGACCGCGGCTCGGGCGGGATCGCGATCCTCGCCGGCCGGCCGCCGAGCGAGGACGACTCCGAGGAGGTGCGCGAGGCCCGACGCCTGGGGTACGCGCTGTCGTTCGAGCAGATAATCCCTGGAGTCGCGGGTGTGTCCGTGCCGGTGCCCACCCCGGCCAAGATGCCGGAGGCGTGTCTCGGGATCTCGCTCGTGGACCGGAATGCGGCGGATCGTGCGGCCCCGCTCGTGGTCAAGGCGGCCGAGGAGCTCAGGTCGCTGCTGCTCGTGCACGGACGCTGAGAACGGCCAGGATCCCGGGCCTCGGGCGATGTGCCTCGAGACCCGGGATCCGATCCGGGGTCGTGCCTCGGTCAGGAGTAGACGGGATCGCTCATGTCACGCTGGGAGCCGACCCAGGCGGGATCGAGCTGGTCCACCATCGACACGGTGCGCGACTCGTCGAAGACCACGACACGGTCGGCGACGGCCCACCGGCCGTCGCGACGTTCGAACCGGTCCACGTAGCGGCAGCGGATCACCGCGAGATCCTGTTCGGTCGCCCCCGGCGCCGGCTTCTGGCGCAGGAAGCACAGACAGTACGACTCGACCTTGGCCGTGTCGTCGTCGACGAAGTCGATCAGCACGTTGCTGATGAAGTGCTGGGACGAGTCGATCGTCCGATGGCGCTGCCGGATGTCCTCGACCAGCCCGGCCGCGTTCCCGGTGTAGCCACCGTGGACGTCGATCGCGTCGTCGAAGTAGCACGCCGCGATGGCGTCGTAGTCCAGCCGGTCGACGGCGCGCGCGTACCGGAACAGCACGTCCTGGATCTCGAACCGTTCCTCGATGCGACTCATGCCTCTGCGCCCTCCATCTGCCTCTGTGTGATCTCCGCTGCGCGTCGGGCGCCGTTGCGCCCGGCCACCCGGCCGAGCACCAGCGCATGGGCGACCGAGTTGCCGCCGCCGACGTAGCGCTCGCCGAGGATGCCGCCCGCGGCCTCGCCGGCCGCGAACAGTCCTGGTACGGCGCGGCCGTCCGTCCTGACCACCCGGGTGTGGGCGTCGATCTGGAGTCCGGTGTGGGTGCAGACCAGCTCTGCCGGCAGCATCCGGACGGCGTAGAACGGGCCGGACCCGATCGGGTCCAGATGTGCGTCGGCACCCTTCCCGGCCAGGGTCTCGTGCCGGAGGAAGTCCTCGTCGCAACCGTCCTGGAACAGCTCGTTGAACCGCTCGACGCTCGCGGTCAGGTTCTCGGCCGGAACCCCGATCAGGCCGGCGAGCTCGTCCAGGGTCTCGGCCCGCCGGACCACGCCCTTGTCGACCTCCTCGGTGATGCGGTCGGGTGCCCAGTCGGCGTACCCCTCCGGCAGGGCGGTCCGGGCTCGTTCGTCGAAGACCGACCAGACCCAGCCGCCGTGGTCCTTGAGGATCCCCGGGCTGACTGCGTACGGAGCGTCCTCGTCCATGCACCGGCGACCGTCGGTGTTGACGTGGATGCGGGACGGCGGCGGGAACCCGCTCTGCCAGTGGTGGTAGCGCTGGAACTCGGCGGTGACCAGCAGCAGGCCCCAACCGTCGCCGAACAGGGACAGACCGTGGCGCTCGGCGATGCCGATGTGGTCTCCACGGGAGCCAGGAGCGGCGACCACGAAGAGGGCGTCGCCGGCGACCGAGGTCTCGGGGAAGTACCTCTCCACGAGACCGGGGTTGGCGGCGAGCCCGCCGGAAGCGACCACGACGCTCGGTGCGGTGATCTCGGTGTCCTCGATGACCACGCCGGCCACCTCGCCGTCCCGGACGAGGATGTCGTCGACCCGGCTGCCGAGCGCCAGGTCGACACCCAGCCGGGCGCGCGCCTTCTCGAGCGCCTGCACCAGCCCGTAGCCCTGGTCCTTCGGTACGTGGCCGCGCCAGACGTCCTCGACGCCCGCGCGGGACAGACCCGGCATGTGCGCGCTGTGGGAGATCTGAGCGGGGATCTCGACGCCGAGATCGGTGACCCAGTCGACGATCGTGCTCGACTCCTCGCAGAACATCCGGACCGGGCCCGGAAGGACGCGCCACTGGTTGAGGTCCATGTAGTGCTGGAACATCCGCGCGGGGGAGTCCTCGATGCCGAGGGCTTCCTGGACGCCCGTGCCGGCCGCGGTGAGCAGGCCCGCGGAGAGCTGGGTCGACCCGCCGACCTCGGCCTCCGACTCGAGCAGCAGGACCCTGGCCCCGTCCTGGGCGGCCGAGATGGCCGCGGCCAGCCCGGCACCACCGGCGCCGACGACGATCAGGTCGTAGTCGTACGGCTCAGACATGCTGCGAGCCACCGTCCACCGGGATGTTGGTCCCGGTGATGTAGCGGGCGCTGTCGGAGAGCAGGAAGTAGAGAGCGCTGAAGACCTCGATCGGGGCGCCCAGGCGGCGCAGCGGGACGGTGCTGAGCGCGCGGTCGAGCGCTACCGGGTCCTCCTGGACCCAGCGGGTCATCTCGGTGTCGATGAAGCCGGGAGCGATCGAGTTGACCCGGATGTTATCCGGGCCGAGCTCGACGGACATGCAGGTCGTCAGGTGCTTCACCGCGGCCTTGGAGGAGTTGTACGTCGCACGGGTGACCCGAGCACGCACAGCCGCGACCGAGCCCATGTTGACGATCACGCCGCCGCCGACGGTGCGGAAGTGACGTGCGGCGGTCTGGCCGCCGTAGACGACTCCGTTGAGGTTGACGCCGTAGGTCAGGGCGAGCTGGTCGGGGGAGATGTCGGTGAACTCGGCCTGTGGGAAGACCCCGGCGTTGTTGACCCACATGTCCAGCCGGCCGAACTCCTCGAGAGCCTTGGCCGCCATCGCGTCGTGAGCGGCGGGGTCGGTCACGTCGGCGCCGATCCCGACGACACGGCCCGCGTCGGGGACGCCTGACAGGTTGGCGTTGATCTTGTCCGCGACCGCAGCCATCGCGTCGCCGTCGAGATCGCCTCCGACGGCGTTCACGCCGCGGCGGGCGAGCTCCTCGACGAAGAGAGCGCCCATCCCTCGGCCCGCCCCGGTGACGACGACGGTACGTCCGCCGAGCTCGGGGTTGAGGGCCGGCAGCGGGGAGAAGTCGACGCGGCCGGGATTCGAGGTGGCACGTTCGTCAGTCATGGGTGGGTAGCTCCTTCTTGAGTGGGTCCGGCTGGCCGTCGCGGACGACCAGACGGTGGTGAAGCCGCAGCTCCGGCAGACGCCGGAACCGATCGGTGATGGTGGTGATGCGCTCGATGCGCGCCTCACCCGTGGTGATGTCGTGGGTGGCGACGATGAGCAGGTTCGCTCGCACGAGGACCGCGTCGTCGGTGACGTCGTCGAGCGCCACGTTCGTCACGATGTGATGCAGATGCGGGTTGCCCCGATGCACCGTCCGGGCGAACTCCTCCAGGGCCGACGTACCGACGACCGGATCGGGGTAGGTGGGGGAGTCGAAGACTCCGTCCGCGGTGAACATCGCGGCCCAGTCGGCGGCCTCGCCCCGGTCGATCGCCAGGGACTGCCGTCCGTAGAAGTGCTGGACCTCGACGAAGACCTCGAGCTCGGGGCTCATCACTCGGCCCCCAGGTCGGCGAGGATCCGGTGGTAGAGCCCACCGGACGTCAGTCCGCCGTCGGCGACCAGCTCGGCCCCGTTGACGTAGGACGACGCGTCGGAGAGCAGGAAGCACACCACGGCGGCGATCTCGTCCGGCGATGCGAGCCGCCCCTCCGGCACGGCCCGGAGGCTCGCGTCCACGAAGCTGCTGTCGGGTGCCTGATGAAGCAGCGGAGTGCCGGTCAGCCCGGGGTGGACCGAGTTGACCCGCACCTTGCGCTCGGCGAACTCCAGGGCGCCGACCTTCGACAGTCCCCGCACACCCCACTTGCTGGTGCCGTACGTCGCGGAGAAGTAGCCGACCATCCCGGCGATGGAGGAGACGTTGACGACCGAGGCGCCGTTCGCGCTGGTCAGGGCCGGGGCGAGGAACTTCATCCCGTAGAAGACGCTGGACAGGTTGATCGCCATCACCTGGTCCCACTGCTCGACGCTGGTCTCCTCGATGCCCAGACGCAGGCTCACGCCGGCGTTGTTCACGAGGCCGTGCAGGGGGCCTTCCTGCTCGACCTCGCGCGCGGCCCGGGCCCACGACTCCGGGTCGGCGACGTCGAGGGCGGCCGCCCGCGCCGAGCCGCCGGCGGCCGCGACCTCTTGGGCCAGACCTCGAGCGCCGTCCTCGTCCAGGTCGGCGACCCACACGTGTGCGCCGCGTGCCGCCAGCGCGAGGCTGTAGGCGCGGCCCAGGCCGCCGGCGGCACCGGTGACGAAGACGGATCGGCCCGCGAAGTCACGATCGGTCACAGCTCGAGCTCCTTGCCGCGGGTCTCGGGGAGGAAGAACGTGGCGACGAAGGACAGCACGGCGGTGAACAGCAGGAAGCCGGCCGGCGCGAGGTTGTTGCCGGTCAGGCTGATCAGGAGCGTCGCGATGAAGGGGGCCGTCCCGCCCAGGGTCATGTTGGTGAAGTTGTTGGCCAGCGCGATGCCGCTGTAGCGGTAGCGCGCCCGGAAGATCTCGGCGTACGTCGAGAACGAGACGCCGTTGTTGCAGCCGATCACGAAGGCGAGGGTCGCCTGGGCCGCGATCGCGGCCCCGACCGAACCGTCCCGCATCAGCAGGAAGGCCGGGATGGTCAGGACGACCACCAGACCGGAGCTGGTGAAGAAGACCGGTCGTCGTCCGAACCTGTCGCCGAGGTAGCCGGCGATCGGCAGGCTGATGACGGCGGCGACCATCGCGATGCACGTGGAGGTGAAGGCGACGTCCGCGGAGTGACCGCCTTCGGTCTGCAGGTAGCTGGCCGCGTAGACGGAGCAGATGTAGTAGCCGCCGACGATGAGCGCGCCGAGCCCGACCACGAGGAGGACCTGGCGCCAGGCGTGCCGGAGCACGTCGGTGATGGGGTACGCCGACTGCTCGATGTCCTCGGACTCCTGGACGGCCTCGAACTGGTCGGTCTCGTGGAGCTGGCTGCGGATGTAGAGGCCGATCAGGCCGATCACCAGGCTGATCAGGAACGGCACGCGCCAGGCCCACTCGCTGATGGTCTCCTCGCTGAAGGCCGTGTTGACGCCGAGGGCGACGAGCGCGGCCAGCAGGGACCCCAGATAGGTGCCGGTGTTCACGAACGAGGTCTGGAAGGCGCGGTGCCTGGCCGGGGCGTTCTCCGCGACGAACGCGTTGGCGCCACTGAGCTCGCCGCCCGCCGCGAAGCCCTGCAGGCAGCGGCAGAGGACCAGGACCGCCGTCGCCCACACGCCCAGCGTGGCGTACGTCGGCAGGATCCCGATCCCGGCCGTGGCGATCGCCATCAGCAGGATCGTGTAGGTCAGGGAGCGCTTGCGGCCGTACTTGTCGCCGATGTGCCCGAAGAAGATCCCGCCGGGGACGCGCAGGAAGAACGCGACCGCGAAGGCGGCGAACGTGTTCAGCAGCGCGGTGGTGGGGTCGCTCTCGATGAAGAAGTGGCTGGCGATCATCGTCGCCATGTAGCCGTAGATCGCGAAGTCGTAGTACTCGACCACGGTGCCGAGCACGGCCGCCCGGATCACCTTGGCGGTGGACTGGGTGGGACGGCTGGTCTCGGTCGGACTGCCTGCGGTGACGGAATGACTCATTACTGCCTCTCGGACGTTCAAATAACGAACGAAGCGTTCAATTATGCGTCACCATAACCACCAATGTGTGATGGGCGCAACACCTGCCGGCGGATCGGTGGCCGCGCTCGGCGACGTGGCCGGTGGCGATGGATGCGCGTGGAGACGTGCTCTAGTCTGCGGCTGGGGGCTGCTGTGTCCCCGTCCGCGACCCGCATCGGGAGGATGATGATGGCCACGCTTCAGGGCTTGGACCGTGGGCTGGCGGCGCTTGCCTTCGTCTCCCAGAACCCGGCCGGCGTCACGGTGGCCGACGTCGCCGCTCATCTCGGCGTCGACCGCGCGATCGCCTATCGCGTCGTCGCCACGCTGGAGGCGCGTGCCCTCGTCACGCAGGGGCGCAACAAGCGCCTGCGTCTCGGTGCCGGCGTGATCGCGCTGGCGGGCCGCTTCTCGTCCCAGCTGATCCAGGCGGCAGAGCCTGCGTTGCAGGATCTCGCCGACGCGGTCGGCGCCCCGGCGTTCCTGACCCTCGCGCACGGCGAGGACGAGTGCGTCCCGGTGCTCGAGGCCGACCCGAAGGTCGGTCAGGGGCCCGTGCGGGTCGGCTATCGGATCGGGCAGCGCTACCCGCTGGACAAGGGTGCGAGCGGGATCGCGATCCTCGCGCTCGCCGGGCCGCAGCCGGGTGACTCCGCGGCGGTTCGGGAGGCGTGCGAGCTCGGCTACAGCCACACCGCGGGCGAGCTGCAGCGCGGCGCGGTCGGGATCGCCGTCGGCTTCGAGGCTCCCGGGTCGCTTCGGGCGTCCGTCGGCATCGTCACGATGGACGACATCGACCCGACCGAGGTCGGCCCGCTGGTGGGCGCTGCCGCTCGGAGCCTGGCCGAGCTCGGCCTGGGCTGAGTCGGCCCGCTCTTGACGGGGCGCGGGCCATCGTCCTACTTTTGCGCTTAGAGCGCACATAAATGTGCGTTCAACGCACAAGGAGCACTCATGCCGTACTACCACTCCGCCGGCGCCGTCCCCCCGAAGCGGCACACCCAGCACCGCGACGAGGCCGGGAACCTCTACTTCGAGGAGCTCATGGGGGAGGAGGGCTTCTCCTCGGACTCGTCGCTGCTGTACCACCGGAACATCCCGTCGGCCGTGAGCGAGTACCGCACGTGGGAGCTGAACGACCAGTCGCTCGTGCCCAACCACCCGCTCCTCCCGCGGCACCTCTCGACGCACAAGATCTTCGCGGAGGGTGAGACCGGCATCGACGCCGTGACGGGTCGTCGACTGCTGCTCGGCAACGATGACGTACGGCTGTCCTATGTCGTGGCCGACGCGGTGAGCCCCTACTACCGCAACGCGCTCGGCGACGAGTGCCTCTACGTCGAGGAGGGTGCCGGACGGGTGGAGACCGTGTTCGGCGACCTCGAGGTGGGGGAGGGCGACTACGTGATCATCCCGCGCGCGACGACGTACCGGGTCGTTCCCGACGGTGTGCTGCGCATCTACGCGATCGAGGCCAACTCCCACATCGGGCCGGCCCGGAACTACCTGTCGAAGCACGGTCAGCTGCTCGAGCATGCCCCCTATTGCGAGCGCGACCTCCGGCTGCCCGTGGGACCGAAGGTGGTCGAGGGCGAGAACGTCGAGGTCCACATCAAGCATCGCGGGCCCGACGGGATCGCCGGCAGCGTCCACGTGCTGCCCCACCACCCGTTCGACGTCGTCGGCTGGGACGGGTGCCTCTACCCCTACGTCTTCAACATCAGGGACTTCGAGCCGATCACCGGCCGGATCCACCAGCCGCCGCCCGTGCACCAGGTCTTCGAGGGCAACAACTTCGTGATCTGCAACTTCGTGCCGCGCAAGGTCGACTACCACCCGCTCGCGATCCCGGTGCCCTACTACCACTCCAACGTCGACTCCGACGAGGTGATGTTCTACTGCGGCGGCGACTACGAGGCGCGCAAGGGATCGGGCATCGGCCAGGGGTCGATCTCGCTGCACCCTGGCGGTCACCCGCACGGCCCGCAGCCGGGCGCGTACGAACGCAGCATCGGCGCGGAGTTCTTCGACGAGCTCGCCGTGATGGTCGACACCTTCCGCCCGCTGCTGCTCGGCGAGGCCGGCCGCGCGACCGACGACGGACAGTACGCCTACTCCTGGGTGCGCAACCGATGAGGATGCTGGCCGGGCTGCTCGACGACGCTGCGGTGTTCCCGCCGGGGAACGCGTCGCTCGAGCAGGCCGTCGACGCTCACGTACGTCACCTGCGGTCGGTCCATGCCGACCTGGTCGGGCCGCTCGTGCTGGCCGCCAAGGACCTGGGTGCGCTCGAGGTCGTCCTGGGAGATCGGCCCGGGCACTCCGTCGACCTCACCCTGACGGTCCCGCTGCAGGGGCTCGTCCCGGCGATCGCCGCCGCCCGAGCCGTCCGGTCCGTCCGCCTCGTCGGACTCGAGGTGGCGCTTCCCGACGGGACCACCGCCGCGGAGGCCCTTGCGGCGCTCGACGCCGCCGGCCTCGACGCCGACCTCGACCTGACCACCTATGTCGAGGTGCCCCGGGACAGTCGCCGCGCCGACGTCCTCGCAGCGCTAGCAGGCACGCCTTATCGCGCGAAGTTCCGCACCGGCGGCGTCCGGGCGGACCTCTATCCCGACGAGACGGAGCTGGCCGCAGCGGTCAGGTCCGCGATCTCCCTCGGGGTGCCGTTCAAGGCCACCGCCGGCCTCCACCACGCCGTGCGCAACACGGATCCCGCGACAGGGTTCGAGCAGCACGGCTTCCTCAACGTCCTGGTGGCGACCGGGTGCGCGCAGGACGGTGCCGATGACACCGAGGTCGCGAAGCTGCTCGCCGAGCGTGACGGAGGCCGTCTCGCCGAGCAGGTGCGGACGCTCGAGCCCTCGGTGCGGGATGCGTTCTGCTCCTTCGGCACCTGCTCCATCGACGAACCCATCACCGAGCTGGTCGACCTCGGCCTGCTCGACCCCCGATACAAGAAGGATCTCGCGTGACCACCATCAGCATCCCCGACGGCTCGCTCTTCGGCCTGGCCAACCTTCCCTACGGGGTCTACTCCGTTCCCGGCCAGGACCCGCGGGTCGGCGTACGTCTGGGCGAGCACGTGGTCGACCTGGCCCTTCTCCTCGGTGACGACGTGTTCGCCGCCGACAACCTCAACCCGTTCATGGCACAGGGCTATGAGCGCTGGGTCGAGGTCCGCGCGTCGATCACCGAGCGGATCCAGGGTGACGTGCCCGACGAGGCCGTGCACGACCTGCGGGACGTCACGCTCCACCTCCCCTTCGAGGTCGCCGACTACGTCGACTTCTATGCCTCCGAGCACCACGCCGCCAACCTCGGCCGGCTCTTCCGCCCCCAGGTCGCCGAGCCCCTGATGCCGAACTGGAAGCACCTGCCCGTCGGCTACCACGGTCGGTCGTCGTCCATCGTGGTCTCGGGCACGGACATCGTCCGCCCGTCCGGTCAGCGGAAGGGTCCCGACGACGAGGTGCCGGTCTTCGGCCCCTCCGTCCGGCTCGACATCGAAGCCGAGATGGGCTTCGTCGTCGGCACCGGGAGCGCGATGGGGACCAGCATCCCCGCCGGCGATGCCGAGCGACACATCTTCGGCGTGGTGCTGTTCAACGACTGGTCCGCGCGTGACATCCAGGCCTGGGAGTACGTCCCGCTCGGCCCGAACCTCGGCAAGTCGTTCGGCTCGACCGTCTCGGCCTGGGTCGTCCCGCTTCTCGCGCTGGAGTCCGCACAGGTCCCGACGCCCGCACAGGAGCCCGCGGTCCTGCCCTACCTGCAGATGCAGCGTCCCTGGGGGCTGGACATCGAGCTCGAGGTGGTCTGGAACGGGCAGGTCGTGTCCCGGCCGCCGTACGCGGCCATGTATTGGTCACCCGCGCAGATGCTCGCGCACCAGACCGTCAACGGTGCTCCCAGCCGCACCGGCGACCTGTTCGCCTCCGGGACCATCTCCGGCCCGGACACCGACCAGCGCGGCGCGTTCATCGAGCTGACCTGGGGTGGCGCCGAGCCGGTCGAGGTCAACGGCACCCCGCGTACGTTCCTGGAGGACGGCGACGAGATCGTGCTCCTCGCCACCGCGCCCGGTGCCGACGGCACTCGGATCGGGTTCGGGGAGGCACGCGGCCGGATCGTGGGCCAGGGCTGACCGAACCCGATCAGGCAGACGTACGCCGCACCAGCTCGGGCGCGAAGACGACCCGACGCGGGATGGTGGTGGTGCCGTCGAGCTGCGCGAGCAGGAGCCGGGCGGCCTCCTCGGCCATGTCGCCTATCGGGTTCTTGACCGTGGTGAGCGGGGGAGTGGTGCGCTCGGCGATGCCGAGGTCGTCGTAGCCGACGACCGCGATGTCGTCGGGGACGCGGCGGCCGGCTCGCTCGAGGGTGCGGAGCGCACCCGCGGCCATCAGGTCGGAGGCGACCATGAGGCCGTCGATGTCCGGATGGCTGCCCAGCAGGATCTCGCAGGCGGCCTCGCCGCCGTCCTCGGTGAAGTCGCCCTCGACGACCGCGTCGGCGGCGAGACCGGCGGCGTCCAGGGCGGCCCGCCAGCCGGCCACCCGGTCGGCGCCCGCACTCATGTCGGCGGGGCCGGTGATGGTGCCGATCCGGCGACAGCCGCGGTCGATGAGCACCTGGGTGACCTCGCGCGCGCCGGCGAAGTTGTCGGTGTCGGCGTAGGAGACCCGGTGTGCGCCGGTCCACGGGCGGCCGACGAAGGCTGCCGGCAGGCCGAGGTCGGCGACGTGATCGGCGAGCAGGTCGCTGCGGTGCGAGGAGACGACGATGGCGCCGTCGATGTGACCGCCGCGCAGGTAGCGCAGCATCCGGTCCTCCTCCTCACCGGGACGCGCGATCAGGAGGACCACCTGCAGGTCGCGGGACGAGAGGGCCCGGGTGACGATGCGCAGCGTACGGGCGAAGAACGGGTCGGCGAAGACCCGCTCGTCAGCCTCGGGGATGACCATGGCGACCGAGTCGGTACGCCGGGTCACCAGCGACCGCGCCGCCGGGTTGGGGGTGTAGCCGAGCGTGCGAACGGCCTCGGCGACGGCCTCGGCGGCCTTCGCGGACACCCGAGAGCCACCGTTGATCGCGCGCGACGCGGTCGCCCGGCTGACACCAGCCATCCGGGCGACCTCGTCGAGCGTGGGCATGTTCACGACAGTGCCTATTCCTTCCGGGCCGGCACCCGGTTGTTGGCGGCGACATCGGCGAACCAGAGGCCGCTGTCCTTCGGCGTACGCACCTGGGTCTCGAAGTCCACGTGCACGATCCCGAACCGGTGGGCGTAGCCGTAGCTCCACTCGAAGTTGTCGAGCAGCGACCAGGCGAAGTAGCCCTGGATGTCCGCGCCCTGCTCGATCGCGTCGAGCGTCCCGCGCAGGTGCTGGTCGATGTAGTCGAGTCGGGCGGTGTCGTGCACTGCCCCATCCTCGACCACGTCGTCATAGTAGGCGCCGTTCTCGGTGATGTAGATGGGCGGGGCTCCGTACTCACCGCTGAGCCGGGTCAGCAGCCGGGTCAGCCAGACCGGGTCGATCTCCCAGTCGCGGGCGGTCGTGGCGCGGCCCGTGCGCGGGGTGACGAACTCGGCACCGGGGTAGGGGTTCCCGCGGGGCATGTCGGAGTGCACGAGCCGGCTGCCCAGCACCTGGTCGGGGTCGATCTCGAACGGCTCCGCCGCGATGGCGTTGCCGAAGTAGAAGTTGACCCCGAGCACGTCGAGCGGCGCGGAGATGACCTCCAGGTCGCCCTCGAGCACCCAGTCCTGCCACGGACGGCCCTGGAAGGTCAGGCCCTCGGTGTCCGCGGCCAGGTCGTCGGCGTACTTGCCCCGGAACAGCGGGTCGAGGAACACCCGGTTGTGCAGACCGTCGATCCGCCGGGTCATGTCGACGTCCTCGGGACGGTCGGCGTCGTAGGGGTCGACGACCGTCGGGTTGAGGGTGATGCCGAGGTGCTTCCCGTTCTCCGGCGTCGCGCCGCGGCTGCGCAGCTCGTTGACGACGAGGCCGTGCCCGAGCATGAGGTGGTGGGCCGCGACGATGCCGGCCACGCCCTCCTGGCGACCCGGCGCGTGCTGGCCGCCGGAGTAGCCGAGGAACGCCGAGCACCAGGGCTCGTTCAGCGTCGTCCAGTTGTCGACGCGGTCGGAGAGCGCGTCGTAGACGGTCGTGGAGTACTCCACGAACCGGTAGGCGGTGTCACGGCTGGTCCAGCCGCCCTGCTCCTCCAGCGCCTGCGGCAGGTCCCAGTGGTAGAGCGTGATCCACGGCGCGATCTCGGCCTCGAGCAGCTCGTCGACGAGACGGCTGTAGAAGTCGAGCCCCGCCTGGTTGACCTTGCCGCCGTCGGGACGGATCCGCGGCCACGCCGTCGAGAACCGGTACGAGGCCAGGTTGAGGCGCTTCATCAGCGCGACGTCCTCGGGCACCCGGTGGTAGTGGTCGCACGCGACCTCGCCGGTGTCGCCGTTGAGGATCGCCCCCGGCACCTTGGCGAAGGTGTCCCAGTTGCTGGGCGTACGTCCGTCCTCGTCGATGGCTCCCTCGATCTGGTAGGACGCGGTCGCCGCGCCCCAGAGGAAGTCCTTCGGGAACGTACGTTCGGCGCGGGTGGGGTTTGTCGAGAGGGTCATCCCTTGACGGCTCCTTGCATGATGCCGGACACCAGGTGGCGGCCGGTGGCGATGAACAACAGCAGCAACGGGATCGTCGCCATGATGGTCCCGGCCTGGAGCAGAGCGAGGTCGCTCAGCCCCTGCCCGGGTGCGATCTTGAGCTTGTCGAGCGCGGTCTGGAGGGTCTGGACGTCGGAGTTCTGCAGCACCAGCAGGGGCCACATGAAGTCCGTCCAGACGCTCATGAACGTGAACAGTGCCAAGATCGCCATCGCCGGACGTGCTGCCGGGACGGCAACGGTCCAGACGATGCGGATCTGAGAGCAGCCGTCGACACGGGCTGCGTCGATCAGCTCGTCGGGGATCGCGTCGACGAGGTACTGACGCATGAAGAACACCCCGAACGCGGTCACCAGCCACGGCAGGGTGACCGCCGTCAGGGTGCCGTCGAGGCCGAGGTTGCTGAACTGCTTCAGCATCGGCACCAGGGCCAGCTGGGTCGGGACCGCCAGCGTCATGACGATGAACGCCATCAGCACGTTGGACCCCTTGAAGCGGAGCTTTGCGAACGCGTAGCCCGCCAGCGTCGAGAACGCCACCACCGAGAATGCGCCGATGCTCGAGACGACGACCGAGTTGAGGAGCGCCGACCAGAAGTCGATCTGGTCGAAGACCCGCTTGGCGTTGTCGATGAAGTGGCCGCCGGGCACCAGCGGGGGCGGCGACTGGAGGGTCCTCTCCTTGGTGACCGTGCCCATGACGTAGGACCAGTAGAGGGGGAAGACCGAGCCGATGACGAACGCGGCGAGCAGCGCGTAGACCAGGAAGCCCGGCTTGTTGATGCTGTGCATCTTGCCGCTCATCGGGCAGCACCTCTGTTCTGGATCGCGCGAGTGATCACGAAGTTGAGCAGGGCGACCCCGACGATGAGCAGGAACAGCAGCCAGGCCGCGGCGGCCGCCCGGGGATAGGGGTCGGTCGCGCTGTTGGCGGTGTTGAAGACGTACATCGTCAGGGTCTGGAACTGGTAGTTAGCTCCGCCCTGGTGCTGCAGGTTGGTGTCGAAGAGCCGCGGCTCGGTGAAGATCTGCAGACCGCCCATCGTCGAGGTGACGATCACGAAGATCATCGTCGGGCGGATCGAAGGCAGGGTGATGTTCCAGAACTGGCGTCCGCTGCCGGCCCCGTCGAGGGAGGCGGACTCGTAGAGGTCACGGGGGACCGCCTGCATCGCCGCCAGGATGATCAGCGTGTTGTAGCCCGTCCAGCGCCAGTTGACCATCGTCGCGATCGCCGTCCAGCTGGCGAAGCGGTCGGTGTGCCAGCCGATCGGGTCGATCCCGATCGTGCCGAGCAGCTGGTTGGCGAGCCCGGACTTGTCGGCGAAGATCGCGCTCCAGATGAGCGCGGCCGCGGCGGGGGCGACGACGTACGGCAGCAGGACCGACATCCGCCACCAGGAGCGTCCGCGCAGGTTGGTGTCGAGGAGCGCCGCGATGACCGTCGCGATGATCACCTGCGGCACCGAGGAGAGCACGAAGATCCCGAACGTGTTGACCAGGGCCTTGTGGAACACCGGGTCGGTGATGACGTGGACGTAGTTCGCCCAGCCGACCGGGTCACCGACGGAGCCGCCGAAGCGCGGCCAGGAGAAGAAGGACAGGTAGCCCGTGTAGAGCAGCGGGTAGAGGCCGATCGCCGCGAAGACGATGAAGAACGGCGCGACGAAGAGGTACGGCGCGTACTTCACGTCCCAGCGGCTGAGCCGCTGCCGCAGGGCCGAGGGGCCCTGCGGCGAGCGGCTCGCCTGAGGGGATGTCTTGAGCATCTTCAGATCAGAGGTTGCCCACGGCGCCGACGAAGGTCGTCCAGGACGTCTCGGGGTCCTCGCCCTCGTCGACACGCTGGATCGCGGTCTGGAACAGGCCGAGCACGTCGGAGTACTTGTCACCCTTGAACGGGACGCCCGGCGTGACCGCAGCGGCGCGGTTGGTCAGGATCTCGGTGGTCTTGGCGTTGCCGAAGTAGGGGTCCTCGGCATTCTCGGCCTGGAGGGTCTTCTGCGCCTCGAGGTTGCCCGGGAAGTTGCCGGCAGCCTTGGACGCGGAGACCTGCGACTCGGCGTTGGTCAGGTAGTCGGCGACCTCCTGGGCCTCCTCGGTGTGCGCGCCGCTCGCCGGGACCGCGAGGAACGAGCCGCCCCAGTTGCCGCCGCCGCCCGGGAAGGCGTCAGCGATCCTCCAGCCCGTCACGTCCGGCGCGGAGGACTTGATGTTGGCGAACATCCAGCCCGGGCACGGCATCGTCGCGAAGCCGTCGTTGGTGAAGTTCGCCTGCCAGTCCTCGCCCCACTGGACGACCTTGGTGGACAGGGTCGGGGAGTACTTCGTGACCGTGTCGTAGACCGCCTTCAGCTCGTCGTTCTCGACGTTGACCTTCTGGTCCTCGGTCTGGAACGGGAACTCGACCTGGTTGAGCATGGCCTGCGCGACCGAGCCGGAGGCGTCGTACCACTTCGTCTGGGGGACCTTCTTGGTGAACTGCTCGCCGGTCTTGTAGTAGGTGTCCCAGTCCGCGAAGAGGGCTGCGGCGTCGGCGGGGTCGCTCGGGAGGCCGGCCTTCTCGAAGAGGTCGGCGCGGTAGCACATCGCCTCGGGGCCGATGTCGGTCGGATAGCCGATCTGCTTGCCGTCGGTGGTCTGGCCGGCCTTGTAGGCGTATTCGACCCAACGGCCGTCGAGCTCGGGGTCGGAGATGTCGGCGAACTGCTCGTTCGCGCCCTCGGCGACCAGCGCCGCCATGGCGTCACCCTCGACCGCGATCACGTCGGGGAGCTCGGTGCCGGCCTGGAGAGCCTTGGTCATCGACTCCTTCCAGGTGTCCCACTCGGCGATCTTGGTCTGCTTGATCTTGAAGGGGCGCTCGGGGTCGGCGTTCCACTTCTCGATCTGCTCGTCGTAGCCGAACTCGCTGAACGTGGTGATGGTGAGCGTGTCGTCCTTACCGAGAGAGGACTGCTCGTCGCCGTCACCGCCACCGCAGGCCGTCAGGCCGAGGACGAGAGAGGCGACGGCACATGCGGCCAGGGCGGTTCTGGGCCGGCGGTGCCAGGGCTTGGAGTTGTTGGACACGGGAGTGCTCCTGCACGTCTGTGTGGGGAGTGAGAGCGCTTCCACTCTCGGGATTAAGGAGAGTGTGATTGCGCTCACAGGCCCCTGTCAAGTAGGCGGGTGGTAACGATTCTGTGATTGTGGGAGCGCTTCCACCAAAGTGGGGAAACCAGTGGGTCGGTCAGCCTGAGATGACGGTGAGGAGCCGAGCGGCCTCGGCGGCCATCGCGTCGCGGCCGGCGCCGAGATAGTTGCGCTGGTCGACCAGGCTCGTGTCGGCCCCGAGGGTTTCGCGGACCGCGCCGGTGAAGGCCTTGTTGAGCTGGGTGGCGACGTTGATCTTCGTCATCCCGGCGGCGATGGCGGCCCGGAGCCCGTCGTCGCTCACCCCGGAGGAGCCGTGCAGGACCAGCGGGACGTCGACGGCGCGGTGGATCTCGGCGATCAGCGCCTCGTCCAGGGTGGCGTCGCGGGTGGTCATCTTGTGGCTCGATCCGACCGCGACGGCGAGGGCGTCGACGCCGGTGCTGGCGACGAACGCGGCCGCCTCGGCCGGGTCGGTGCGTACGCCTGGAGCGTGGACGCCCGCCTTGCCGCCGACCTCGCCGAGCTCGGCCTCGACGTGGGCGCCCCGGTCGTGGCAGCGGCGAGCGACGGCGGCGGTGCGGGTGAGGTTGTCCTCGTAGGGGAGCTGGGAGGCGTCGTACATCACCGACGAGAAGCCGAGATCGACCGCGATCCCGACCAGGCGCTCGTCGGTCGCGTGGTCCAGGTGGAGCGAGATCGGCATGGTGGACGCCGATGCGATCGCGATCGCGGCGTGGGCCAGCGGCGCCAGACCTCCGAGGTAGCGCACCGCGTTCTCGCTGATCTGGACGATGACCGGCCGGTTCGCGGTCTCGGCTCCGGCGGCGATCGCCGCGACGGTCTCCAGGTTGATCGCGTTGAAGGCGGCGACGCCGCGGCCGTCCTCATAGGCAGCGCTGACGAGCGCGGCGGTGGTCGCGAGGGTCACTGCCGTTCTTCCCGCCACGTCTGCGGCTGG
Organism: Nocardioides sp. NPDC057577; assembly: GCF_042801335.1. Lineage (NCBI taxonomy): Bacteria > Bacillati > Actinomycetota > Actinomycetes > Propionibacteriales > Nocardioidaceae > Nocardioides > Nocardioides sp. NPDC057577. Next base: position 25,079 of record NZ_JBHVGB010000078.1, read on the forward strand.
GTCGCGATCTCGGCCTCCACATGCGTACGCCTCATGGGGGAAGTGTCGCAGGCAGATCGCAACGAAACGGCCGCCGACCCCAGGGG